>CBFIHY010000045.1:0-11034 GCA_965662315.1 Alphaproteobacteria bacterium | reverse complement strand
CGCCAATGCCGAAAGGAGCCAGAACCGCCACCGCGAACACCAATGTCCATAAGCCGCCAAGCCAGCTCAATAAGGCACGCCAGACCAAAATCGCCGGCGCTTCGACTTGTGGTACGGTTAAAATCGAACCACCTGATGTGGTCAGCGCCGATACCGCCTCAAAATAAGCGGCAAACAGCGTATGGATTTGCGTCGCGCCGATAAACGGCAGGGCCGCCATAATCGGCAAGAAAGCCCAAAACAAAACCATAATCAAAAGTAATTCAATGCCGCGTGCGCGGTGACGTCGACTGTTAAAGCCGGTCATCAAAAGCGCGCCGGAAACAAATGCCGTCAGCATCAAGCCGATGGAGAAATTGCCGGCATGGCGCAAACCGTCTTCAAACAGGCTGAAAACAAATGGGATGAGCATCAGCAGCGCAATCATGCAACCGCCATAACCGAGGGTGAATAATATGGCCCCCAAGCGCATATTATTTCTTTTCTTTACTCAGCAGCAGGCTTTCAAATTTTTCAATGCTGTCACCCATAACGAACATGACAACGCGGTCACCGGCTTTAAATTCAGTGCCACCGCGAGGCATTATCAGCTTGCCTTTGCGCAATACCATGCCGACACGCATGCTGTTACCAAGGTCGAGATCGCGCAGCTTACTGCCGACAATCGGCGCCCCTTCCAGAATTTCCGCTTCCACCACTTCCGCTGTTTCATCGCTTAGCGAATGCACGCGCGCAACATTGCCGAGCCGCACATGGCCCAGCACCGAAGAAACAGTAATGGCGCGCGGGTTAATCGATACTTCCATGCCGAACTGGCCGGCCAAATTCTGAAAGCTATTATCATTAATCAGGCACAAGCCACGGCTGCAGCCTTCTTGCAGTGACAGCATATTGGTCAGCACATTTACCTGGTCATCATTGGTCAATGCCAACACCAAATCGGCATCACGAATACCCGCCTCAGAGAGAATTTCAGGCGATAGCCCACTGCCCTGCAGCACGATGGATTTATTCAGTTTTTCAGCCACATAACGGGCCCGCTCCGGCTTGCGTTCAATCAGGCTCAGCACATAGCGACCGGCCTGCCCATCGAGCGATTTCGCCACTTGGAAGCCGATATTGCCGCCACCAACAATAACAATGCGGCGCGCTTCGCGCTCAGCATGGCCGAAAATTTTCAACGTGCGCTCAGTATCACTGCTCGCAGTAACCAGAAACGCTTCATCACCGGGCTGAATAGTGTCATCAAAATCCGGCACATAAACTTCATTATTGCGTCGAATGCCGACCGCAATTGCCTGCAAATCCGGAAACAGACCGGTAAGCTGGTTCAGCGGGGTATCAACAACCGGACAATCTTCCTCAATCGAAACACCAATCATCTCAACTAAGCCATTGGAAAAGCTGGCACTATCAAACGCGCCGGGCAGTGCCAAACGGCGCATCACCGCATCCGCCACTTCGGTTTCCGGTGAAATAATCACGTCAATCGGTATTGCATCATCGTTAAAAAGGTTTTGCCAACGTGGCCGCACATAGTTTCTATCGCGCACACGGGCAATGGTTTTCGGCGTATTGAACAGTGTTTTGGCTGCCTGACAGGCAATCATATTCACTTCATCAGATGCCGTCACCGCGATCAGAACATCGGCGTCCGCCGCGCCGGCTTGTTCCAAAACATCGGGATGACCGCCATGCCCCAAAACCGGACGTACATCAAGCGTGTCAGTAATGCGCTGCATCAAAGACGCCTGACTGTCGACAACAGTCACGTCATTGCCCTCACCCGCCAGATGGCGAGCAATGCCAAAACCTACTTGGCCGGCCCCACAAACAATGACTTGCATCGGTTTACGTCCTTTATTTCAAATCAGGCATGGCTTTTAGCATGATTACCACCTGAAATACCAAGTGATTTCATCTTACGATGCAATGCCGAACGCTCCATACCCACGAATTCCGCCGTTCGCGAGATATTGCCCGAGAAGCGATCTATCTGCGCAATCAAATAATCACGCTCAAAACACTCCCGCGCCTCACGCAAGGGCAATGACATAATATGCCGAGACTCGCCGACATTCTCAGCCACATCCGTGTCGCTGATAATCTCTTTCGGCAAATGCTCTATCGTCAATGCATCGCTATTACCGGCATGGCTCGACAACATCATATGCTCAATGCAGTTTCGAAGCTGCCGCACATTGCCGGGCCAATTATGCGATTGAAGAACCGCCATCACATCAGTGCCAACACTGCGCACCGGCATATTCAATTGCGTTGCCAGCATTTTCACAAAATGCTCGACCAAAAACGGAATATCATCGCGTCGATTGCTGAGACCCGGCACATCCAGCGTCATCACATTCAGCCGGTGAAACAAATCTTCTCGCAAAAGGCCTTCCGAAATGACTTTTTCCGGCTTGCCACTGCATGACGATAATATCCGCGCATCAATCGACACTAATTGCGAACCACCCATACGGGTAATGCCGCCATCCAACAGCATTTTCAAAATCGCTTTTTGCTGCCGCTGCGGGAAGCTGGCAATCTCATCGAGATATAGCGTGCCGCCATGCGCTTGCTCAAACAGGCCCGTCTCAATCAGCTCGCCATCCTGATAGCCGAAGAGCAGCCGATCGATTTGCTCCATATCATCGCCCATCATCGCCGTATGAACGGAAATGAAATTATTCGCTGCACGCGGCGAACGGGCATGCAATTGATGCGCCGCCGCCTCTTTACCGGCACCGGAGGGCCCGACAATCATCACCCGACTTTTGGTCTGTGCCAGCTTGTCGATTTTGGTATTCAACTGCTCCATGGCAGAGGCCTGCCCTATCAAAGTGAGTTGAATATCAGCACGGCGTTTCAGTTCGGTATTTTCACGCTGCAAACGCGCCGCCTCAATGGCCCGCGCCACTGTGACCAGCAATTTGTCCGACTTGAACGGCTTTTCAATATAGTCATAAGCACCGGAGCGAATGGCCGAAACGGCGGTATCGATATTGCCGTGACCTGAAATAATCACCACCGGTAAATTGGGGTAACGCTCGCGCAAAATATTGAGGATTTCCAAACCGTCCAACCGACTGCCTTGCAGCCAAACATCGAGCAAAACCATGGCCGGACAACGACGGGTGATTTCCCGCAATGCACTGTCACTATCAAAGGCCATGCGGGCTTCATATCCCTCATCCTCAAGAACACCGGCGACCAAGTCACAAATGTCTCTTTCATCATCTACGATTAACACATCTCCAAACATTACAATTCCTCTAGCATTTTGGATTGGCCCACCGTTTCTTTTTCCTGCAAAGGCAAATGCATTTGCAGGCTCGCACCCGTCCCGCCAGACGTGCACCACGGGGCATCGGTCAAAACCAGACGCCCATTATGATCATCAATAATTTTCTTCACGATAGACAGGCCAAGACCCGTGCCGCCTTCGCGCGCCGTGTGATACGGCTCAAGCACCGCATATCTGTCTTTCTTTGGCCAGCCAATGCCGGTATCGCTGATTGTGATAACAATCTGCTCGTCATTTTGAGACACATCCAACTCAATCCGCTTCTCGCCATTTTGGCGGCGCACGGATTCCTCGGCATTTTTAAGCACATTAGTAAGAGCTTGGCTGATAAGCCGCCGGTCTCCGGAAACCGAAATTTGCGGCACTTGCGAAACCTTATAGTCAATGTCGCTATTGGCAACGCGCTGCAAAAGCACCGCTTGCGAAACCGCATCCGGCAAATCAAACGCTGCCATGCTGGCCTCCGGCATACGCGCAAAAGAAGCGAACTCGTCAACCATGCGACCAATATCTTCAACCTGGCGAATAATCGTATCCGTGCATTGCCTGAAAATAGCACCCTGCTCATCGGCCACATCACCGAATTTGGCCTGCAAACGTTCGGCAGAAAGCTGAATCGGTGTCAGCGGGTTTTTAATCTCATGCGCAATTCGACGGGCAATATCGGCCCAAGCGGCATTGCGCTGCGCGGTCAGCAAATCGGTAATATCATCAAAAGTGATAATCGCCCCTTGCCCCTCAAGTCGGCTGGCGCTGGCCTGAATAATATGGCCGTTGCGGGCCGCGTCATTCATGCTGAATTGGGCCGTCGCACGGCCGCTTTTAGATGATGAAACATCGGCCAGTAAAGTCTGAAATTCCGGCATTGTTTTGCCAATTTTCTTACCAATAAGGCTGTGCGGTTCGGCATTATATAAAGAACCGGCGCCATCATTGGCGTGGTTGATGCGGCCCTTTTCATCAACCCCAATGACACCCGAGGAGACACCGCTCAACACCGTTTCGGTAAATTGCGCCCGCTCATCCAAATCTTGGTGCGCCGAAATCAAATCGCTTTGCTGCAGCCCCAGTCGCGACACCATTTCATTGAAGGTCGACGCCAATTGCAAAATCTCGTCATTACCCTTGAGCGTGTCGGTCTCAACCCGCGCTTTCAAGTCGCCTTCACCCAGCTGTTCGGTCGCCCTTATCAATCGGCCAATGGGGCGCACCAGCCTGTCGGCCAGTGAAAGGCCCAGCCAAATGGCAGACAGCAAAATAACCAGCGTTAAAATGATATAAATCAGCGCAAAAGTAAGCTGCGTTTCAAACCGTCGCGCTTCCATGGCTGAATATTCGCGCACCGCGACATCAGTCTCAATCAGCTGCTTGATAATATTTTGCGGCATCACGCGCGCCGAATAGAGATAGATATCTTCCAACCCGGTAATTTTGCGCAATGCCAGCACTTGCCCGTCATCCAATGAGGTAATCGTCACGGTTTGCTGTTCAGACGCGGTAAACGCTTCCGGCGGCGGCAAGGTGGTCAAAATCGTCGTTTCCGGCGACGCCGCCATCAGCACTTCGCCCTTATCATTAATCAGCAATGCTTGCTGCATATCGCGCAAACTGGCCTGCGCCTCCAAAAAGCCACGAAAACGGCGCGGCTCTGTCTCAAGAAATTCACGCGCTTCCGAAATATCAGAAGCCATGATTGATAAATCATGCCGCAAATGATTGCGCTGCTCGGTCATATAGGCATTGGCCACGCCGGCCGTGTTATTGATGATTGTTTTCGTGCGGCTGGAGAACCAATAATCCAGCCCGCGATCCAGCGTCACAAAAGCGAAAATCGCTACCAAAATTGACGGTAAAACGGCAATCATTGAGAATAGCGAAATCATCCGACCGTGTAATTGCGCACCGGCAATACCGGCCCGACGGCGGCGGCGCATGCGCACGCCCTGCCCGATAACAATAATCAGCAGACCGACAATGATGAAAATATTCAGCGAAAGCAGCGACCAAACCGTTTCCGGATTGGGATTAAGCGGCGTCGAATTAGACAGAATGAGATAGGTGAAAACGCCCGACGCAATCCCCATCAAAGCGAACATGACAGATGAAATACGCGTGATACCGGACAGGTTTAATCGCCCTGCTTCAAACGGCCGCCGAAATACACCAGTGAGCCGAAGGACATCCATATGCCACTCCCTAATCATCCCACCACACTAAGCTGTGCCCTTTTTATCGGACACCTAGCAAGACAATAACCAATTTCGCGGCTGGCATATAGTGTTTTGTTGCAAATCGGCAACAGCCATATTCGGCGTCACCCTCTCATGAATTGCCTATGAATTGTCACTTTCTTCCATAGGAGACAGGCGCGGGAAAACGCCCTCAGGTGTCGGCAAATCTTGCCCGCCTTGCAAACGACCGCTTTCCCCCAAATAAGAAAAATCACGGGTATCGGCATTAACCGCCAAATAATCGAGCAATTTGGCCGCCCCTTGCGGTATCACCGGCTGCAATAAAATAGCAGCCTGCCGCACCAATTCAGCCGTCACATAAAGCACTGTGCCCATCCGTATCGGGTCTTCCTTCTTCAATGCCCAAGGCTCTTGCTCGGCGAAATATCGATTGGCCTCAGACACCGCTTCCATCACCGTGGCCAAATAATTGTGCAATTCATGGCCTTGCATGGCGGCGTCAGTGCGGTGCTTCAAACCGTCAAACAGGGTAAGGATTTTCTCGTCTTCTTCGCTAAAAGCTTGCGGCTCCGGCAGTTTTGCATCGCAATTTTTGCCAACCATGGACAGGCTGCGTTGTGCCAAATTACCGATATCATTTGCCAAATCGGCATTCACCCGATTGACAATTGCCTCATCTGAAAAGCTACCATCTCGCCCGAAAGGCACTTCACGCAGGAAAAAATACCGCAACGCATCAACGCCGTAATGGTCGGCCAAGCTGAACGGGTCGAGCACATTGCCGAGCGATTTCGACATTTTCTCGCCTTTAACAGTCAAGAAACCATGCGCAAAGACTCGCTCAGGCAGCGGCAAATCTGCGGCCATCAAAAACGCCGGCCAGTAAACCGTATGGAAACGGGTGATATCTTTGCCGATAACATGCAGGTTGCACGGCCAAAAATCGGCGTATTTCCCGTCTCTATCCGGATACCCAAGAACGCTCAGATAATTGGTCAGCGCGTCCATCCAGACATACATCACATGCGCGTCATCGCCCGGCACCGGCACGCCCCAATCAAAGGCGGTGCGCGAAATGGACAAATCTTTCAATCCGCCCTTGATGAATGACATAATCTCATTGCGGCGGCTTTCCGGCGTTAAAAACGTCGGATTGGCCTCAAAATGCGCCAAAAGTTTGTCTTCATAAGCCGATAATTTGAAGAAATAGCTGTCTTCCTCCAGCCATTCCACCGGCGTGCCCTGCGGTGACAGCTTCGTGCCGTCAGCATCTTCGCTCAGCTCATCCTCGCCGTAAAACGCCTCATCGCGCACCGAATACCAACCAGCATAGCTATCCTTATAAATATCGCCATTATCGGCAATACGCTGCCATAATTCGCTAACTGACGCGTGATGGCGCGGCTCACTGGTGCGAATAAAGTCATCATGGCTGCAATTCAGCCGCTCCGCCATTTGGCGAAACGCAGGAGTCAGTTCATCGGCCAATTCTTGCGCGGTTTTGCCTTGTTCACGGGCGGTTTGGAACATTTTTTGCCCATGATCATCGGTACCGGTCGAGAAATAGACTTTTTTGCCATCCAATCGGTGGTAACGCGCAATCGCATCCGTGGCCATAATTTCATAGGCATGACCGATATGCGGCTTGCCATTTGGGTAGGAAATAGCGGTAGTTATGAAGAAGTTTTTATCTGACACTTTAAGGCCTAACTCGCTCTCTGCACTGCCAATCTGGCAAATCCTGACACCCATTCAATGACCGCCTGCTTCTTATCGAGATTCAGGCTTTGCACCAAATGCGCTTCTTGCCCGACCTTCTCCCATAGAGAAACCAGCCCTGCAAGGTCTAACTGTCCGGCGATCAAACGATTGACCAAATCGGCCTCACCCTCAAAAACCGGCTGAAAAACTTCACCTGTCGCAGCGCAACGGGCCAACCTGTGCAGCCAACCACTAAATAAATAACAAAACAGGTCAAACTGCGCCGGCTCAGCCCGCGCGCCGAAGCGCGATGCCAAACCATGCAGCTTTTCAATATTCGTGCGCGGCGCCGTTTCCAACACGCCGACCATTTCGCGATACAGTTCAAAGCCACCAAGCGCCGCCAAAGACAGCGCATAACCGGCACTGCCATCGGCCAAAAACGAGGCAGCTGCCGCTTCATTCGGGTCAACCGAAGCGAGCTTATGGTGCACAATTTGCTGCAGTTCCGCCTCAGACAGCGCGTTAAATGCCAATGTGCGACAGCGCGAACGAATTGTATCGAGCACCCGCCCCGGCTGATGACACACAATCAAAAACAGACATTTCTCAGGCGGCTCTTCAATCAGCTTCAGCAGCGCATTGACGCCGTTTTTATTCATATCATCAATGCTGTCGATAACCGCGACCCGCCAACCGCCGCGACCGGCACTCAGCCCAAATGACTGCTTTAGCGCGCGCGCATCATCAACCGGAATATCACCGCGAAACTTGCCGGTCTTCTCATTATAGCGCCGCTGCAAAACAAATAGGTCGGGATGCGACCCCTCTTCAATCAAATGGCTCTCGCTTGTCTCGGCCGCCGGAGATAGCGCTTGAGTTGCACCCGCTGATAAGGCTGCGCGGGCCGCCAAATATGCGAAGCTGGCTTTGCCGACGCCTTTCGGGCCGGTCAATAACCACGCATGCGGCATGCGCTGGCCGTTCATCGCCTCTAAAAATGTTTGTTGCTGCGCCGCATGGCCAATCAACGCACGCGTTAACCGCGGCGGGTGATCGCCGTCAATATCGGGAATGTCATCAAGGCTGTCAGCTGCGCTCATTGGGCCACCTTAAGGGCGTAAATTGTGCGCGGCTAGAGCTTAAAGCGCTCTTTCATCTGGTCTTCAATTTGTTGCCAGACCGCGTCAAAACTGTTTTCAGCATCGACCACCACAATGCGTTGCGGGCTTTCCGCCGCAAGAGCCAAAAACCCGTCGCGCACATTGGCGTGAAATGATGCATCTTTTTTCTCAAACCGCGCCGCGCCGCCACGCTTTTCAGCCCGTTGCAAACCGGCCTCTTCGCGTACATCCAGCAAAAAGGTTACATCCGGCATCGCGCCGCCAACCGCTTGCGCCTGCAGATTGCTGACCATTTCCAGCCCCAGGCCGCCGGCAATGCCCTGATAGGCCAAAGTGCTGTCCAAAAAACGATCGCAAATAACCCATTTACCCGCTTCCAAAGATGGCTCAATCAGACGATTAACGTGCTCAATGCGCGCCGCTGTCATCATCAGAAGTTCAGACAGAGGTGCCCAACGATCGGGGTCACCTTGCACCAATAAATCGCGCAATTCTTCGCCTTGCTTAGTGCCGCCCGGCTCGCGTGTCTCGACGACATCCAGCCCTTTGCTGCGCAAAAATCCGGCCAGCCGCGCCGCCTGTGTAGACTTGCCACCGCCTTCACCACCTTCAAAACTGATAAATTTTCCGCGCATATCAATCACCTAACATCAAATAAATCAAACTGGAAATGGCCCGCCCGAAGACATTGCCCTTATCGACATCTTCGGCCGCCACCAAATCAACCTCTTGTGGCGCAAGGCCGGGCAACGTCACTTTGAGACGCCCCAACACATCGCCGGTTTTAATCGGCGCCAATACCGGCTTTTCATAAGTCACGGTGGCGACCATTTTCCGCTTACCGCTGCGCGGCGTGATAATGTCAAAGCGTTTGGCGGTCGTCACTTTCACCTTTGACTCGCTGCCATGCCATACCGGCAATTCAGCAATTGAAGTGCCGGCCTCTACCAATGGCTCGCGCAAGAAATTACGGAAGCCGAAAGTCATAAGCTTGCGCGCCTCCCGCGCGCGCGCGCGCTTTGAGTCCAGACCATTGACCACCAATATGAGGCGGCGCCCGTTTTGCTCAGCCGAGGCGACCAGCCCATAACCACTATCTTTGGTATGGCCGGTCTTTAAGCCATCCGCGCCAATATTAGCGTAAAGCAGCGGATTGCGATTGGTCTGGCGAATATTGTTCCAAGTGAAATCGCGCTGGCTGAACAGCCGATAATATTTATCGTGCTTGGTAATAATTTCGCGTGCCAGCAACGCCAAATCATGCGCCGTTGTTTTATGATCAGGGTCGGGCCAGCCGGTAGAATTTCTGAACGTCGATTTGGTCATTCCCAAATCGAGCGCCCGCTCCGTCATTAATTCGGCAAATTCCGGCTCGCTTCCGGCCAATCCTTCGGCCAAAGCAATGCAAGCATCATTGCCCGATTGAATAATAACGCCGCGCAGCAAATCAATTACCGGCACGCGCGAGCGCGCCTTTAAAAACATTGTTGAGCCGCCCGAACCGGCACCGCCGCGCTTCCAAGCATCATCGCTGACAAAGAATTTATCATCTTCAGAAATCGCGCCGCTCTCCAACGCTTCAAAAGCAAGCAGCACAGTCATTAATTTGCTCATGCTGGCCGGGCTCATCCGCGCATTGGCGTTTTTTTCAAACAACACAACGCCGGTATCCAAATCCATCAGCAAGGCATAATCGGCCTTGGTATTTAGCGCCTGTGCCGCGCCCGGCAGCAGCAAGGCACAGATAAACAGAAGATGTTTCAACACTCGCATTTGGTTTCCCTATTGCTCAATAATCACTGCATCCGTGTGACCGGCCGCGACCAATTTATCGACCGTCAAACGCGCATCGGCACGAATATTTGCGCCACCCATTTTCACCCGAAACAAAGTTGCGCCTCCCAGCTTCACCGGAACGATTTTCACCGGTGCAATTTGCTCCAGCTTTTGTTTCAAGGCTTCCGCATTTTCTTTGCTTGAAAACACGCCGACCTGCACCGCGTAACGTTTGGTTTCCAAATCGACCGAGGGTTTTTCAATCGGCTTGCCGTCTTGTCCGCGCACATCCACTTTTTGCACCGGCGCAGCGGCCATTTTGGTCAGCTCTTTGGGCGTCACCGGCTTATCGACAATAAAGCGATCGGGCTCTTGCTTGCGAATAAGCCGACCGGCGCTGTCATAAAGCGGCGCACGCCCGAGATATTGCACCCGCACTTTTGCCGTGCCTTTTTCTTTAAAACCCAATTCTTCGGCCGCGCGGCGCGACATATCTATTTCACGGTCTTTGGCAAATGGCCCACGGTCATTCACCCGCACAATCACCGAACGCCCGTTTTCCAAATTCGTTACTTTGGCGCGCACCGGCATTGGCAAAGTCGGGTGTGCTGCGGTCATTAAATCCATATCAAAAATTTCGCCATTGGCTGTGCGGCGACCATGAAATTTCGGCCCGTACCAAGAGGCAATGCCGGTATTGTCATATTTCGGGTCTTCTTGCGGGTAATACCACTCGCCCTCAATCTCATAAGGCGTGCCGATTTTATAAATACCGCCTGCAAACACCGCGCGGCCTTGTCGCTCATCGGCCAAACGCTGGCTATTGCCGGCACAGCCGACAAGCAAGGTTATGGCCGAAAAGACCATAGACGCCCGAAATATTTTGCCCGTCTTCATGTTGTTTTTCCGGTTTGTTGTGAATTGGCAAAACTAT
>CBFIHY010000044.1:0-11100 GCA_965662315.1 Alphaproteobacteria bacterium | reverse complement strand
GTGGCGATGCCAAAGCGGCTTTGGCCGCGGTTGAGCGCGTGCTGGTTGCCGAGCCGACCAATTTGGGGGCGCGGCTTTTCAGGGCCGAAGTGCTGTCTGCTTTGGGGGCTGATTTGCAGGCTGAAGGCGAATTGCGCGCATTGGCCGCCCTGCCTTTGCCGGTCGATATTAAAGCCCGCGTCGCCGCCATGCAGGCGAAAATTGACCAACGCCGCAAGCGGTTCAACACGCAGGCCAATTTATCTATCGGCTATATGGAAAACGATAATGCCGCCAATTGGCCCAGCGATAATACGATTTTGCTGAATGGCTTGGCGCGCCCGACAACCGGCGATGGACGTTATTTCATAACCCGTGTCGATACGGTGGATGAAAACGACCCGGATGAAAATATCGACGAGAAAACCAAAGATGATGCCGCCAGTTCATCGTTTTCTTTGAGCAGCAGCTATGATTTGGGCAGTGAAAACTGGCGGTCGGTTTTCTTCTCGGCTGCGATGAATGCAACCAGTGGCGGCGATACCGGCTATTTGGACGGCGAGACCGGCAGTTTCGCCACCGGCCTGGTTTATAAAAACCGCCGCTTCACCGTCACCCCGCGCCTGACCTATGCGGCGGTTGAAAATGACTATGAAGAGCGGCTTGGCAGCTATGGTATTTCCGGCGCCAGCTTGATGACACAATATCAAGCGGGCAGTAAAAACCGCATCACCCTGTCACTGGGGCAAACCAATTTGCGTTTTGAAGATGATAAGAAAAGCAATGATACCGACACGCTATCGGGTTCATTCGGTTGGGAAAGCCGTCTCGGCAATCGGCTGAGCGTCAATCTTGGCGGCTTTTATCAAGATGTCGACGCACGCGCCAATAATGATCTCGATAAAAAACTGAGCGGCAATAGTCTTAGCTTCCGCATCGCTGTATTGCGCGGGCAATATTTAACGCTTGGCGGCTCCAGTGTCGAAACCGAGCATGATAATGTCTATTCGCAATCTTATAACCAATCGCCGGCCAGCACTGAGACAGAGGCGGATGGCGATATTCGCAAAGATGAGATTACCAGCACCAATGTTTCTTATCTGATTTTGGGCAGCGTCTTTTCGCCGAAATTGAGCAATATGTTTTTAACCCTCAATCACCAGGCCAGCGAAACCGAAAGTAATATTGTCGGCTTCAGCCAAGAGCGCGAAGTGCTGTCAGCGCGGATTAATTTCAGCTATCGGTTTTAAACCTGCAAAAGCGGGCTGAAAAAGCCCAACCATAGGGAAATGGTCAGTGCCGATAGCACGGTTGAAACAACAATCGCGCCGGAGGCCTCATCTTCTGCGGTTTGATAGCGAGTGGCAAACACGGCGGTAAACACGCCTGACGGCATCGCTGCCAGAACGGTAATGGTGGCGGTGAAAAGCGCATCTAGTGCAAACAGATAATGCGCCATGGCATAAACCGCCAATGGCATGAGCGCCAATTTAAAGGCTGAAATATAAAGTGTCGGCACCAGGCTCTCGCCCAATTTGATAAAGGCGAGACGCCCGCCCACGGCGACCAGCGCAACCGGAATGGCGGCACTGCCCAATAAATCCAAAAACCGGTCAATCGGCGCGGCCAGCCCAAGCCCGCTGATATTCCAAATCACCCCGGCCGCCAAAGCCATCATCACCGCTTGGTCGCGCATGGCAGCGGCCAGCTTGGGCGGCAAATCAGCCAGCCGCAAATCAGCATTGGTTGTCACTTCCAAGCAAATAAGCGCAGTGGTGAAAACCAACAGACCGTGAAACGCCAAAATCATAAATAGCGGCAGCCCCGCTTGCGCGCCGAAAGCGGTTAAAATAATGGGAATGCCCAGCATTACCGTATTGGAAAAACAGCCGCCAAAACCGATAATGACATATTCAGAAGATGCGCGGCCGCTAAACAAACCGCGCGCCATAAACCCACATATTGCCATCACCAGCAGCATTGGCCCGTAATAAGACACCCACAGGCCAAGCGATAAGGTTTCGGGAAATTCAGTTATTGCGACATTGCGAAACAGCAGCGCCGGTGCCGCCAAATTAAAGACGAAGCGGTTCAGCGTCGCGACATTATCATCGGAAAAAAAGCCGTTTCGCGCCGATAAATAACCGACAGCAATAACCGCGATGACCGGCAGCACGACAAAAAAGGCAATGAGCATGAAAAATCCCCTTCAGATATGTGCCTATAGCAGAAATTTTGTCGCAGCGTGAAATTTCCGACGCGACTGGATTTCAACCCATGACGGGCTAGCTCCGTCACATGAGCGAAGCGATGGATAAAATGACCCAAAAACAACCAACCGCATTTGACGACCGCGCCGCGCTTATCGCGCATGTTAAAACCTTGTCGCCGCTTTGCGACGACAATCATGTGGCCAGCGATATAAAAGGCGGACGGGCGGCGGCTGAAAAACTACTGAGCCAAATTGACCCGATTGCCTATGGCCATAGTCGCAATTATTTGGATGGCGCAGTGACCCGGCTTTCGCCTTATATCCGCCATGCCATTGTCAGCCTCAATGAAGTGCGCAATCTGACGCTTGAAAGCGGCGATGGCAAAGCGATTGAAAAGTTCATTCAAGAATTGGGCTGGCGCGATTTCTGGCAACGTATTTACACGCAAAATCCGGATTGGATTTGGCACGATATTGAAGATTATAAAACCGGTTTTACGGCCGATGATTATGCCGATATTTTGCCCGACGACATAGCGGCGGGTGAAACCGATAGCGCGGCGATGAACCATTTCATTCATCAATTGAAGCGAACCGGTTATTTGCACAATCATGCGCGCATGTATTTGGCCGCCTATATCATCCATTGGCGGCGGGTAAAATGGCAGGCCGGTGCAAAATTTTTTCTGGCGCATTTATTGGACGGCGATCCGGCCTCGAATAATTTATCGTTTCAATGGGTGGCCAGCACATTTGCCAATAAGCCATATTATTTCAATCTCGAAAATCTGCAGAAATTTGCCGCTATGGAAGCGCCCTGCGGCTATCACGAAAATAAGGTTTTCGGCGGCACTTATGATGATTTGGCGATGCGGCTGTTTCCGCATATGGAGGCAGGGTGATGGCGAAGCTGATTTGGCTGCACGAAGATTGCTTGCGCGCCACGCATAATTTATTTGCGCAAGATGAAACCACGCGCGCCGTGTTTATCTGGGATGACGCTTATTTCCACGCCATGCATTACGGGCTGGCGCGGCGAGTATTTATTTATGAAACCCTGTGCGAATTGCCGGTCGAGATTTATGCCGGTGATATGCTGACCGGCCTCAGCCAATTGTCTAAGGATTGCGATGAGATTATCACCGGCAAAACCCCCAATCCGGCCTTGAAACAAATCATGGATAATCTGCGCGAAGATAAAAAACTTACAGCCATTGCCGATGCGCCGTTTGTGCAAATGGATAGCCCACCGGAATTGCGGCGGTTTTTCAAATATTGGAACAAGGCCAAAAAAAATGCCTTTTTATTTGACGGCCGTCCCTAGCGTGCCTTGCTTGTTTCCCATCCGATTTGGCGCGGAAAAATTAGCCGATTAATTTGCAAGCGCCGCCTCAACCGCGCTGATAAGCTTTTTTGATTGCGGCTTGGTCAGAGAAGAAAAATCGGCCAGCGCCACGCCCTGAGGCGAGATGAGATATTTATGAAAATTCCATTTCGGCGCGGCTCCGGTCTCGGCCTTCAGCCATTTATATAAAGGATGCGCCGCCGCCCCGCGCACAATCAACTTATCGCTCATCGGAAAATCAATGGCGAAATTGACTTCGCAAAATTCCTTTATCTGCGCTTTATTGCCGGGCTCCTGTCCGCCAAAATCATTGCTCGGCACACCAAGCACCACCAAGCCGCGGGCGCGATACGTTTCCCATAAAGCTTGCAAGCCGTCATATTGTTTGGTGAAGCCGCAATAAGAAGCCGTATTGACCAGCAATATTGCCTTGCCGCGATAGGTTGCCAAGGGCAGTTCGCCGCCATCAATCGCCGGTAAGCTAAAAGCATAAGCGTCCGGCGCATCATTGCGTGGCGTATCGGCCAAAACCGAAAGCGGCGTCAACGCCAATAAGAGATATAAAATAACCCGCATGTCATTTATTTAGCGCATCGCCCGACAACTTCAAACACTGTCAAACACTGTCAAACACAGCCAGAAATTCGAACAGAATGAATTTGGACTTTGCCGCGGCGTGGCCGTAAACTGGGAACCTCATTACGAGTCGGTAGCTATTTTGTTTTTGTATCAATCCGAAACAGATACACATTTTCAGTGTCCCTCATGCGGTCAACGCGGATCCGTGCCAACGCATGCATTGGAAAATGCATTGCGCGATAATGCGCATGTGAAAATTACCTGCACCAAGTGCAAAGAGAAATTTGAGCCGCATGCAGCGGCGGCTGACAGTCCGACGCCGCACCCGCCCGCCGATAATATTATTGACGAAACCGACAAGGCGTCCCGCCAGGCAAAATCACACCTCCCCGATTTGCAGGATATTTGGCAGCAATATGATGCGCCCAAAAATAATCGCCCTGAAAATGAGACAAGTACGGCTGATACGGCGGCAAATCTGAAGCCTGATTTTCCGGTCTGGATGCAGCGCGCACCGACGCCGGAAGCAAAACCCGTCATCGCCGCACCGGCAGCAGAGATCGCGCCCGACATTGAAAAACAAGACATTGAAAAACCCGACATTGAAAAACAAAACACTCAAGAACCGGAAACTCAAAAAGATGAAACGGCTTATCGCGCGGAAGCGGCGACAGACACGCAGACCGCCAATCTGATCGATGATGAGGTGATTGACGATTTGGATGCGGTGCTGCCGGTTGCCCTGCCCGATTTCGAAGATGAAACAGACATCGCTGAGACCGAGGCAGGTAAAGACGAGGCTTTTGACACTATTGCCAATGACGATTTGGCTGATGACGATTTAGCTGATGATGCTTTAATTGATGAAACGCCGGAAGATGATTTTGACGATGACGTCGTCATAGGTCGCGCGACGGCGCAGGTTTTGCCCGACACGCCATACAGAGAAGAAGAGACAGAAAAAGAGAGAGAACAACAAGCAGAAGAAGTGAAAGTTAATTTCTTTACCCGCTTATTGAGCCCACTGCGGGCCTTATTTGCCCGCCAACAAGCCCCGCCGGAGCCACCCAGCACTGCGCCCGCCGCCGATGATGATGACGGCTTACGGGTATTTGGGGATGATGATTTTCTGGATGATGAAGCGTTTGAAGAAGCACGGCGTTTGGCCGCCGTGGAAAACGCCATGCAGGCCGATAAGCCGGCAGCCGACGCTTAGCCCGGCCCATTACATCGCGCTTTTAAAGCCGCTTTATTAAATCCAGCGTCGCACCCGCATTTTATAATTGCGATAAATCTGTCCGAATTCGGCTTCAAGATTTTCTTCTTCTTTGACAATCCAAATTTGCTGCACCAGTAAAATAAACAGCGGCACAATCGCCAAGCTCCAAACTTGCCCGCTGGCCAGGCCGGAGCCGGTGAGTAACACGGCCATGGCGACATAAATCGGATTGCGCGAATAAGCGAATAAGCCGGTTTCCATTAAATGGCTGGGCTGACCGTCCGGAATAATCGTCGTTTCGCTTTTTCGAAAATGCCGCGCCATAAATAAAATCAATGCAAAACCGAGCACCATCAAACCGACGCCGACATATTGCCAAACCTCGTTTAACAGCGGGCGTATCGGGGCCAAAAATGCAATCATCATTTGCATGATAATGCCGGCCAGAACCATCAAAGGGGGGTAGATTTTCATTTTCTTCTCCTATGCTTCGCCTATTCGTCACCTAAGCAGATACCGGAAGCGGCTGCCAGACATCGCAAATACGCCGCCCATCAAATACCGCAATTTTGGGAAATTGCAGAAATATCGCTTCGCTTTGCGTTGGCCGCAAAAAGACAAAATCATCGACATCAAGCGACAGATTTTTCGGCCCCATAAGAAAGTCTTGATTGGACGAGCGTCCGAAAAGATTACCCGACTTCAAGCCTTTCGGCCAAACCGTATCAGCCATCCAATTGCCGCCATGAATGAAAATACCTGTGCCGTTTTTCGGTTTGCCGAGCACTTTATTGGCATATTCCAAGCCCGGCAGGCGCACTTCACGCGACACTTTAAGCGCCGGCGTGGCGATAAAAGCAGCAGGCTGAAAATCCTTTAAAATCGGAATATCAAAATCAATCGGTTTAACAAGGGCCGAGCCGGCCGCCAGCTCATTGGCCAAGCCGGTATCTTTATACAGCGCAAAAGTCGGACTGCCGGCCATATTGCGCACCATTTTATTAATATGCGCATCGCCAAAATGCGCCCGCCCTTGCGCCAAGGCCGCCTGATAAGCCGCCGCCGTGCCTTTTTGAGCGCGCCTTCGCCAACCGCCAATATTCGGAATTTTGGTCAGATGCGGCTCGTAGCCCAAAAATCCGGCCAGCTGCAGATGCTGTGACGCCGCCAAAACAGACAAGGCCGCCTCAAGCGTCGGCCCGGGCATCATGCCGCCACGATGCAGGCCGACATCAATTTCCAAATTTATCCGCAAAGATAAATTCAGTCGTGCCGCCAGCGCCTCATATTGTGTCAGCCTGTCCGGCGTATCGACCAAAAATTGCACTTGCTTGGCCGCCTGTTTGGCTTTCGCCGCGCTTAAGCCGTCAAACAAAGCGGCAGCGGCCGCTACCGGCAATGGCTTGCCCAAAAGCTGGTCGGCTTTCGGCATGGCGGCCAGCATTTGCGCCACCATTTCGCGGTTAAAACTCATCAGCCGATCGGTGCCGGCTTTGTCGGCAATATGTTTTAAAAGCGCCGCCGAAGGCAGCGATTTGGCAACAATTCGATAGGCCATGCCGCGCGGCAATATGCGTTTTAATTGCTTGATATTGGCATCTAATTTCGGCCGGTCCAAAACCATAACCGGCTCGGCCAATCCGGCGGCCGATAATGCTTTTTGCAGTTTGGCGAAATAAGCTTGCATCACGCGGCTCCAAACAGCGCACGCAAATACGGATTGAGCAAACGCCCTTGCGGGTCCAGCTCAGCGCGCAATTTGGCAAAATCATCGAAGTGCGGATAAGCAGCGCGCATATCATCGCCGCTAAAGCGGTTCAATTTACCCCAATGCGGACGCCCGCCATGGCGGCAAAAAATCGGCTCAATATCAGTGAATAAAAATTCATAGGCGTCAGGCGCATGGGTATGCACGGCAACCGAAATGCGCGGGCCTTGATTGAACGGCGACAACCATGCCGTATCACCGGCCGTCATCCGACATTCAAATGGGAAAAATACATCGGGGCGATGTCGCTCAATATAGGCGCGAATTTCTTCCAGCGCGTCCAAGGCATTTTCCGGCGGCAGATGAAACTCCATTTCATTGAAATGCACATTGCGCGCGCTTGATAAAAGCTGCCAGCTCTCGCCAACCACATCTTCCTCCGGCGCACCGGCAATGGCCGCCGCCAATAATTTTTTGCGCAAATAAGGAAACCAGCCTAGCCAATCGCGCAATGCCTTTAGCTGCATCACCGCATCATCGCTTTCATCATCGGCCCGCAGCGTGTCATCTGCCTCAGTCACATTATGGGTGATGCACATGGCGGTATTGGAAAACGGCAAATAGAAAAATTCAAAATTGCGATTATCTGCCCAAAGCTGTTTGGCATCAGCCAGCACTTGCGCATAAGGCGCAAACCAAACGCGGCGATGCAATTTATGGCGGTCGACCAATTGCATTTGAATTTGCGTCAAAACGCCCAAGGCACCCAAAGCAACTTGCGCGGCAGGCAATAGCGCGGCGTTTTTATCGGCGCTGATTTCCATTTCTTCGCCATGGCCGGTGACCATGCGCAGACCGGAAATTTCAGCGGCCAAGCATGGCAGGTTTTGCCCTGTGCCATGCGTTGCCGTGCTGGTAGCACCGGCCAATGTTTGCACATCAATATCGCCGAGATTTCGAAACGCCAATCCGTTTTCGGCCAATTTCGGCGATAGATCTTTCAGCCGCGCACCGGCCCCCAGCCAAGCGGTTTGCGCACCCGCATCAATCTCACCAATGCCATCAAATCGATCGAGCCGCAAAATCGCCCCATCGCACGGCACTAATTCAGTCCAGCTATGACCCGAGCCAACAGGCCGCAAGCCGCCTTGGCTTGTTGCCATCAGCTTTTTGAGCGCTGCCACATCTTCCGGCACGACAATATCAGCCGCTTGCGGCGGCAAGGAGCGCGACCAATTTTGCCAGCCGACGCCGGTTGCTTGCGCTGAAGCTGTCTCTTGTGCTGATTTTGCCTCAAGCGGCATAATAATCGCGGCCCCCATTGCGGCCAAAACACTGCGTCGTTTCATCGGCCATACCTCATCTATGAAAAGGCTATAAGCGCATGCGCGGCTTGGCAAGCGTTAAGCGGAAAAGCGAGCGGCCGCCGGTTTGGGCAAGTTTTATTTACCGAGAAAATTACGAATGGCGTAATTGGCCGTGGTTTGCGCAACCAAGCTCTGGTTTTCATCCTTAATGTCAGCCACCAAGGTGAAATCAAATCGCCCATCCTTATCCAAGGCGGCATTCATCGCATCGGCTTGGCTTTGGGTGAAAACCGTTTCGGCGGTTATCGAACTCATGGCCGGCGCTTTAAATTCGATTTTCAAATCGCGCACCACCGGCTGAAAAGTCTCCGGCTTGGCCAAATGGCGCATCGGCACCAAGCCGCCGAGGAATTCACCGCCGGCAAATAAATAGGCCGCATGCATCATTTTCACATGGTTCTCGGTTTCAGGCCCCAGCACCACACGGACTTTAAAAATCTCATCGGCTTGCAAAATTTCCAAACCGGCATTGCGGTAAATACTAAAATTTTCGCGGGTTTTCGCGGCCATTTTCTGTAAATCCAATTATTCCTCCCGTGCCATTATTTGATTGGCTTTGGCAACCAGCCATGGCAATGCGCCGATAATGGCGAGACCGAAAAGCGTGCCGAAAGCATAATTGACCAATGCGTTTACAAGCCCCGCCTCAAACAAGAAAGCGCCGGGCAGCCGTGTTGTCGCAAGCATCAAACCAAAGCTGATGGCGGTTAATATGGACGCAGCCGCCAAACGCGCGGCCCAAGGGCCGGGCAAATGAACCTGTTCATGGCCGCGCGCATAACGACCCAAAAGCCAGCCCGTCGTCAGGCCGATAAACCAATAGGGTGGCGTGTGCCCTGCATGCGCCGGATAAACCGCCACATATAAAATATGCAGCGCAATAAAGCCCGCCAAGATTTGCGATAAAGGCATGGCGGCAATGCGCGGCGCGGCCACCGGATGACGCTCGACACCGATATAGGCAGCCAAACATAAGACGCCAAAAATAAATCCTGCCGTGACATCGCCAATATCATGCACGCCCAAATAAAGCCGCGAGAAGCCCTGCAGGATAATGAAAATAGCCGCCGCCCAAAGCGCCCATTTTTGCCGCATGGTGTATGCCAAATAACCCCAGAGAACGACAGCGATTTGCATGTGACCGCTGGGCCAGCCATAGCTGTCCCCAACCCGCCCGTCCAATGAATAAAGCGCATCGGGGCGCGGGTCTTGGCCAAAATCTTTCAGCCAGCTATTCAATAATCCGGCCGCCATCAGCAACATGGCGGTATGGAAAAACCGCTTTGAGCCAAATGCGAAATAGCCAAAGCATAAAAACAAAATCAAAAACAGCGGATAACCGGCCAGTGTCACCAGTTCAAAAAACATATCAAAAAAAGGCGTTCTGAGCGGCAGCACCCAGTCCATATCATTCCATAGCGACATTTTGCAATTTCCTCTTTATTGCGCAGCAAAGCGCAGCGGCTGGCCGGCTTTGGCATCGGTTAAAGCGCCATCACGCAAGGCCGCTTGCCCGTTAACCAGCACATGCACAATACCGCTACTGGTCTGCAAACCGTCTTGATAGCTGGCATTATCGGTAACGGTTTCGGGGTCAAAAATCGTAATATCGGCAATCATGCCGGGCTGAATACGACCGCGTTTTTGCATCGCTTTCAATCCCATATTGCCGAGATAAACCGCCGCATTGGTTGACAGTCCGGCGACCAGCTTGACCATATCAAGATTATGTTCGCGCGCCAGACGCAAGCTGCGGGCGCGGGTTCCGGCGCGGCGCGGATGGGTGTTCGGCAACGCCTCATGCTGTTTATCCCACGCACCGAAAACCGGCATGCCATCACTGCCAATGGACACGCCGTCCAATTGCAGCCATTCGACAATATCTTCCGGCGGCGATTTATAAACAATCACCGCGCGCACCGGATCGGTTTTCACCAAACGCAAATATTCGGCCTTGGTCAAAAACTTGTTTTGCGACGGGTCGAACAGCCGCTCTTCATATTTCCAACCCAGCTCATCTTCAAAAACTTCCGGTTTGAAAAACACCGCATTAATTGACGTTGAACCGGCAATATAGGGATAAATATCCCCCCATGCATTTATCCCTTGCGCGCGCAAACCAACCAATAATTTCTGCACGCTGCGCCATCCGGCATTATTGAAATGATTGATACAAACAGGCGCTTTTAACGATGCCGCATTGGCCAGAATTTCTTGCGCACCGGTTATTTCATCGGTCGCATGGCCCGGCGTATGGCGCAAATGCACACAAGCTTGACGGCCATAATCTGCCGCCAGTTTTTGCATCTCATAAACTTCAGGCGCGGTAATCGCCGGCATATAGCCCAGCGTCATGCCAATGCCGATGGCACCGGCTTTCAATCCGGCTTCCATATCTGCCAAAATGGCTTTTTGCTGCGCGGCATCGGCCGCATGAACAGCCCATTTTTGGCCGCCGCCACGGGTGATATAAGCGGTCAGCGCATCTTGCGCGATATTGCCGTCCAGCACCGCCGCGCGCGCCAGCTCAACGCTGGCAGACGTGCCGAAATTTATGCGCGCCGCATTTTCGCGCGCCGCATACCATTCATTCATCTGGCGGCCCAATGTGCCAAATTCCAAATCCATGGCAGATGTCAGCCCGTCTTTCAGACCAATCTCATAACAAGCCTGCGCCGGACAATGCCAATG
>CBFIHY010000043.1:0-11100 GCA_965662315.1 Alphaproteobacteria bacterium | reverse complement strand
CCAATGCCTGACCGGCGCGTCGGGGAGAAAGCGAACCGGGCTTGCCCGATGGGCAAGCGGGTTCTTCTACTCAATTCTTCTCTTGGTCAACCAGCTTATTGGCAGCAATCCAAGGCATTTTAGAGCGCGCTAAAAGCACTTGCCGAGCTTGGCGAGGCTTAGTGCGCCTTGCGCTGGCGTCCGCGAATAAACAGACTAATTCTTCTCTTGGTCAACCAGCTTATTGGCAGCAATCCAAGGCATTTTAGAGCGCAGGTCCGCGCCGACTTTTTCAATCGGATGCGCGTCATTGGTTTTGCGGAACTGTTTGATTTCCTCTTGGCCGCCTTGCATCCAGCGATCGGTAAATTTACCGGTTTGGATGTCTTCGAGAATTTTCTTCATCTCAGCTTTGGTTTCAGAAGTCACAACGCGCGGGCCGGAAACATATTCACCAAACTCAGCCGTATTGGAGATGGAGTAATTCATATTGGCAATGCCGCCTTCATAAATCAGGTCAACAATCAGCTTTACTTCGTGCAGGCACTCAAAATATGCCATTTCCGGCGGATAACCGGCTTCGGTCAGCGTCTCGTAACCGGCTTTGATAAGCTCGACAACACCACCGCACAAAACCGCTTGCTCGCCGAACAAATCGGTTTCGCACTCATCGCGGAATGTGGTTTCGATAATGCCTGAACGGCCGCCACCAACACCGCATGCATAAGACAAGGCAAGGTCACGGGCTGTGCCTGATGCGTCTTGTGCTACTGCCACCAAGCATGGCACGCCGCCGCCTTTCAAATATTCACCGCGCACCGTATGGCCGGGGCCTTTCGGCGCAACCATGGAAACGTCGAGGTCAGGGCGCGCTTGAATGAGACCGAAATGAATGGACAGGCCATGCGCAAACATCAGCGTGCCGCCTTCGCGAATATTGGCGGCAATATCGGCATTATAAATATCTTTTTGCAATTCATCCGGTGTCAAAATCATCACCACATCGGCCCAAGCTGCGGCCTCGGCAATGGTTTTCACGGCGATGCCTTCGGCTTCGGCTTTGGCGATTGAGCTTGAACCGGCACGCAAGCCGACACAAACATCTTCGACACCGCTATCGCGCAAGTTCAGCAAATGGGCGTGACCCTGTGAGCCATAGCCGATAACCGCTACTTTTTTACCTTTGATGAGATTTGCATCTGCATCGCGTTCATACAGCATTTCCATAAGTCTGCTCCTTAAATGCTCAAAATTACTTGGCTGTTTACATTGCCTCAGGGCCACGCGAGAGCGCCGCCGCGCCGGTGCGCGAGGCTTCTTTCAGGCCCAATGGGATCATCAATTCAACAAAAGCGTTAATCTTGCCGCTATTGCCGGTGATTTCAAAAATAAAGCTTTCCGGCGTCGCATCGACAACGCGGGCGCGAAACGCTTCTGAAATGCGTAACGCCTCAACCCGCGCTTCCCCTTTGCCGGCTACTTTGACCAGCGCCAATTCGCGCTCAACGCTTTCGCATTCGACCGTCAAATCAACAACCCGATGCACCGGCACAAGCCGGCCCAATTGCGCTTTGATTTGTTCAATCACTTGTGGCGTGCCACTGGTGACGATGGTGATGCGCGACATATGCGCTTCCTCATCAATCTCAGCGACAGTCAGGCTGTCAATATTATAGCCGCGACCTGAAAACAGGCCGATGACACGGGCCAGCACACCGGCTTCATTATCCACCAGCACCGAGACCGTATGCGTTGCTATGTTTTGCTCTTTCATCAGAAATTCCTGCCCGAGCGCCCCTTCCAATTCGTCGGCACTCTATAGCGCAGCGACGCAGGCGGGGAAAGCCCCATTATTCTTTAAACCAGCGCCTTGCCTTCTTCAGACACTTCAATATCAAGCCCCTGCTCATCGGCCAGCAGCATTTCATTATGCGCCGCGCCCGACGGAATCATCGGGAAGCAGTTCTCTTCTTTGGTGACAACACAGTCGAAAATCACCGGCCCTTTAACATCCACCATGCGCTTAATCGCATCATCCAACTCGCCCGGCGTTTGCGCCCGAATACCGGTCGCACCATAGGCTTCAGCCAGCTTGACGAAATCCGGCAAGGCTTCGGAATAAGAATTGGAATAGCGACCGCCATGCAGCAATTCCTGCCATTGGCGCACCATGCCCATATATTCATTATTCAGAATGAAAATCTTAATCGGCAGGCGATATTGAACGGCGGTTGAAAGCTCCTGCATGGTCATCATCGCAGACGCCTCACCGGCAATATCAATCACCAGACCTTTTGGATTGGCCACTTGCACACCAACCGCCGCCGGAATGCCATAGCCCATCGTGCCCAGACCGCCCGAGGTCATCCAACGATTTGGGTCTTCAAAACGATAATATTGCGCCGCCCACATTTGGTGCTGGCCGACTTCCGTGGTGATGAAAGTGTTCGGCCCTTTGGTCAGCTCATAAAGCCGCTCAACCGCATATTGCGGTTTAATCGCCTTATCGTCTTTGCGATAAGCCAGGCAATCGCGCCCGCGCCAGCCTTCAATTTCTTGCCACCAGCTTTCCAGCGCTTTTTTGTCAGGCGTCACTGCGCGCGATTTATAAACCCGCAGCAAATCTTCCAACACATGCGCAACATCGCCGACAATCGGCACATCGACCATGACGTTTTTATTGATGCTCGACGGGTCGATATCAATATGGATTTTCTTACTGTCGGGCGAAAACTTCTCCAACAGGCCGGTGATACGGTCGTCAAAACGCGCCCCGATATTGATCATCACATCGCAATCATGCATCGCCAAATTGGCTTCATAAGTGCCATGCATGCCCAACATGCCCAGCCATTGCTTATCGGCTGACGGATAGCTACCCAGCCCCATTAAAGTTGAAGTAATCGGATAGCCGGTCAGCTTAACCAATTCGCGCAAAAGCTGACTGGCTTGCGGACCGGAATTAATCACCCCGCCGCCGGTATAAAAAACCGGTTTTTTGGCACCGGCAATCAAATCAACCGCCGCATTAATTGCATCCATATCGCCTTTCAGTTTCGGCTGATATGATTTGTGCTTCACCGCAGTCGGCTTCAAATACGGCCCCATGGCGAATTGAATATCTTTCGGAATATCGACAACAACCGGACCCGGACGCCCGCTGGTCGCAACATAAAATGCTTCATGCATCACCCGCGCCAAATCATTAACGTCTTTGACCAGATAATTATGCTTGGTGCAGGGGCGCGTGATGCCAACCGTATCGGCTTCTTGAAACGCGTCCGCGCCAATCAAATGGGTCGGCACTTGGCCGGTAATGCAAACCATTGGAATGGAATCCATCAGCGCATCGGTAAGACCGGTCACCGCATTGGTCGCGCCGGGGCCGGATGTCACCAGAACCACACCGCATTTACCGCTGGAGCGCGCATAGCCTTCGGCCGCATGGGTCGCCCCTTGCTCATGGCGCACCAAAATATGCTCAAGACCGTCTTGCTGAAAAATCTCGTCATAAATCGGCAGCACGGCGCCGCCCGGATAACCGAAAATATGCTCAACGCCGTTATCTTTCAGCGCCTGCAAAACAATTTGTGCCCCGTTCAGTTCTTTTTCCATCGCCCCAACCGCAGTTTTACGTGCGTCTCCATAAGGTTACGGACGCATTTGCGCCCCATGAAGCGGCGAAAATAGCAATTAATATGTCGCCGTCAAGGGTTATTTTGAAATAAATGAAAAGATTTTACTGAAATTATTTTCATAATCTTGCTCATTAAAGCTCTGCCAATCGGCCATTTGATTGCGAAACCAAGTCATTTGACGCTTTGCATAACGCCGCGTCGCTTGCTGGGCCTGCGCTATCGCCGTTTCGCGGTCTATCTCACCGGTCAACATGGCGATAATCTCGCTGACCCCTAGCGCTTTCATCGCCGTGGCATCGCTCGGCGGATTGAGCGCCCATAAATGCTCCACTTCGCCAATCGCTCCGGCCGCCAGCATCGCTTCAAAACGGCTATCGCATCGTTGATATAGCCATGCCCGCTCCGGCATAAGCAGTAAACCGTTATACGCCGCCAAGGGCGCGGTCGGGGTTTGTTTCTGCCAATCCGACAAGGCACGCCCTGTCGCTTGATGGACTTCCAGCCCGCGCAAAATGCGCTGCTTATCTGCCGCCGGTATGCGCGCTGCCAGCGCCGCGTCGACTTTTTGCAACTCTTCATACAGCGCGGCCAGCCCATCTGCTTCCAATCGCGCCCGCAAGGCCACACGAACGGCGTCAGGGATATCGGGAATATCAACCAAGCCGTCGGTCAGGCTTTTGAAATAAAGTCCGGTGCCGCCAACCACAATCGGCCTTTCACCGCGCGCCTGCGCTGCATTAATTTCAGCCATTGCCGCCGCTTGCCATTGCCCGACACTATAAGGTGCCGTTACCGGCACATGACCATATAGATGATGCGGGGCGCGGCGCAGGTCTTCGCTTGGCGGACGGGCGGTTAAAACATCCAGCGTGTCATAAACTTGCATGCTGTCAGCATTGATAATGCAGCCATTCAGTTTTTCAGCCAGTGCCAAGGCCAATGCGGACTTGCCGCTGGCGGTCGGGCCTGCAATAAGAATAGGAGAACTGGACATCACTTACTCTTAAAGGGTTCCCGCCAATGACAAAAGCGCTAGAGCAAGATTTTTTGGTATTAACCGCCGCCCCGGGCAGCGATATTTTGACCGATGAAAAACTGGCGGCGCTGGCTGAGGCGATACCGACATTGCCGCAAGCTGATCGTTTGAGCGATGATGCCGTGCAATATGCGATTGCGCCCGAACTGGTTGGCATTGCCGATGCAATGATTGACCGCTTCGGCTCAGAAGCATTTGACATTAACCGGATTAGCGATGCGGCGCGGCAAAAGAAAATGCTGATTGCCGATTTGGAAAGCACGATTATCGAGCAAGAATGTCTCGATGAATTGGCCAAACATATCGGTAAGGAAGATGTGATTGCCGATATCACCATGCGTGCGATGCGCGGTGAATTGGATTTTGAACCGGCGCTTCGCGAGCGCGTGGCGATGCTGAAAGGGCTGCCGGAAAGCTCTTTGCAGGCGCTTTATGATACCGGCATTACGCTGATGCCGGGGGCTGCGACCCTATTGGCCACTTTGCGCAAGCATGATGTTTTTTGCGGTCTGGTGTCGGGCGGCTTTGCATTCTTCGCCAGCCGCATTGCCGATAAGCTGAAGTTCAATCGCTTTCAATGCAATGATTTGACTATCAGCAATGGAGTGCTGGACGGCACGGTTATTGACCCGATTTTAGGCCGCGCGGCCAAGGCTGAAATACTGACGGCTTGGGCAGCTGAGTTGGGCTTTGGCGAGGCCGATGTGTTGGCCGTCGGCGATGGCTCAAACGACCTTGCCATGTTGGGCATTGCCGGCATGGGCGTTGCCTTTCGCGCCAAACCTGCCGTGGCGGAAAGCGCCCGTTACCGCATCGACCATGGCGATTTAACGGCGCTTTTATATTTGCAAGGTTACCGCCAAAGCGACTTCGCTTAAGCCCGATTAATCTGCCCGACTAATCTGCCCGACTAATCTGCAAGAGGCACGGCGATAAAGCGCACCGTATTGCCCGAGCGGATAAACACCAGCACTGATTGTCGACCGCCCTTCTTTGCCGCCTCAAAAGCTTCCACAGCGGTTTTGGCCGAGCCGATGGGCTTCTGATCAATCTCAGAAATAACATCGCCCGGGCGAATGCCCGCCTCAAACGCCAAGCTCATCCGGTCGACATCAACAACCACTGTGCCGATAACATCATCGCCAAGCCCGAATTTTTTGCGATTGGCACTGCTCAAATCTTGCAGCGTCAAACCGGCAACCATGCGGTCGCGCGCTTTCGGGTCGGCCTTTTTAACCGGCTTTTCTTCTTTCGCCTTAACGGCGGTTTCTTCCAAGCGACCTGTAACGATGCTCAATTTCTTGATTTTGCCGCGCCGCACAACTTCAACCTGCACCGGCTTATCAATTCTGGTCTCGGCGACAATACGCGGCAAGTCGCGCATGGTCGGCACTTTTTTGCCATCAAAAGTGACAATCACATCACCGACCCGAACGCCGCCTTTTTCAGCCGGACCCCTGGGTGACACTTCCGATACCAGCGCGCCGCGCGCTTCGCCAAGCTGCAAACCTTCGGCCAGTTCCTCGGTGACGCTTTGAATACGCACACCCAACCAGCCGCGCCGCGTCTCGCCATAATTGCGCAATTGCGCGGTGACGGTTTTCGCCAGATTGGACGGAATGGAAAAACCGATACCGACCGAACCGCCCGATGGTGAAATAATCGCCGAGTTAACGCCGATAACTTCGCCCTTCAAATTAAACAAGGGGCCACCGGAATTACCGCGGTTAATCGCGGCATCGGTTTGAATGAAGCTGTCATAAGGACCGGCATTAATATCGCGGTTAATGGCTGAGATAATACCGGCGGAAAGCGAGCCGCCCAGACCGAACGGATTGCCGATAGCAATCACCCAATCACCGACCCGCGCTTTATCGCTGTCACCCAATGGCACGAATGGCAGACGCTTTTTGGAATTGACCTTCAAAACCGCCAAATCGGTTTTCGGGTCGCGGCCAATCAATTCGGCTGCCAGTTTTGTGCCATCGGCAAAATTAATGGTGATTTCATCGGCTTCTTCAATCACATGATTATTGGTGATGATGATGCCTTTCGGGTCGACGACAAAGCCGGAACCCAAAGACGAAACTTTGCGGCTCGGCGCTTCGCCGCCGCGACGCTGGTTGAAAAACTCTTCAAAAAATTGGTCAAAAGGCGGTTGGCCGGGGCCGCGTGAGCGTCTTTGCTCAACCGTTTGCGAGGTTGAGATATTAACCACGGCGGGCATCAGCCGCTCGGCCAAATCGGCAAACCCATCAGGGGCCGGTCGGGCCATGGCGGTCCCGGCCAAAGGTGCCATTAAAAGCGCAAAAATCAGCGAAACACGGGTGAGTGACAATTCAAACATGAGAGAGATATTCCTATCCAAGCATCCAGACCAAGCCGACACCAATGGTCAGTGCAACAAGCCCACCATTGCGGAGGGTGGCATCACTGACAGCGTCGATTTGCTTGACCATAGAGCGCAAAAATGACGGAAAAAGGGCATAAATCGCGCCCTCAAAAGCCAGCACCAGCCCGACGGCCAGAAACAGCTTTTCCAGCATTAGTTTACTGCCTGCTCCGTCGGTGCCTCGACGATAATTTCCGGACACAGACTTTCGCTCAGCGATTTACCGTCAGCCGTCAGCTTATCGACATTAATCCGTGCGCCGCGCTTTACCTTACCGGTACGGCTTTGAGCCAAAACGCTGTTCGGGTTTTTCAGGAATTGAAAAAACGCACTATCCGGTGACAAAATCATCGTCGTGCCGTCTTCTTCCAAGGCTGTCTCATAGGCTTGCATGGAACGATAAAATGCAAAGAAATCAGGGTCTTGGCCAAATACTTTGGCGAAAACACGGTTACGACAACCGTCACCCTGACCGCGAATAATTTCACTGTCCCGGGTCGCTTCAGCCAATAAAACCGTTACTTGCTTATCGGCTTGCGCGCGAATGGCACGGCCGACTTCTTGACCGCGCGCACGAAACTCGGCCGCTTCCTGCTCACGCTCGGTTTGCATCCGGCGATAAATCGCCTGACTGTTGGCTTCCGGCAAATCGGCACGGCGAATACGAACATCGATAATTTCGATGCCGAAATCAGCCGCTTGCGAGTTGACCAATTGGCTGATGCGCTGCATCAAATCCGAACGCTGGTCACGGACAACCGTTTCAAATTTCTCTTCACCCAAAACCGAACGCATGGATGAAGAAACAATCGTCGATAGCCGAGAACGCGCGCGACGCTCATCACGCAAGGCTTTATAAAATTGCAGCGGGTCGGTAATCCGATAGCGGGTGAACGCATCAACCACCAAACGCTTCTGGTCTGAGGCAATCAATTCTTCCGCCGGCGTATCCAAATCCAGAATACGCTTATCGACATAAATAACATTTTGCACAAACGGCATTTTGAAATGCAGCCCCGGCTCCATAATGACCCGGCGCGGATCACCAAATTGCAGCACTAAGGCTTGTTGTGTTTGATGCACGGTAAATAATGAGGCTGACGCCAACACGCCAAGAACGGCAATCAGGGCAACAGCAATAAAAAGACTAGGGCGTTTCATTATTTTGCCTCCGGCTTGCGATTTAACTGGTCGAGCGGCAGGTAAGGCACAACCCCCTGCCCGTCTTGTTCGATAATCACCTTATTGGTGCGACCAAGAACTTTTTCCAATGTTTCCAAGAACATGCGCTGGCGCGTGACGCCGCGCGCGGTGCGATATTCATCATAAATGGAGGCAAAACGGGTTGCTTCACCATCCGCCTCGGCAACTGTTTGGGCCAGATAGGCCTCTGCCTCGCGGCGAATACGAACCGCTTCACCTTGTGCTTCCGGCACAACGCGATTGGCATATTTATTGGCTTCATTGCGGGCCCGCTCTTGGTCAGCGCGCGCTGCTTGCACATCGCGGAAAGCATCAATAACCGCGGCAGGCGGGTCAACTTTCTGCATTTTCACGCGGGTGACGGTAATACCGGCGCCATATTCGTCCAGCGTTTTTTGCATCAATGCCTTAACCTGCTCTTCATTGGTTTGGCGTTGCTCAGTCAAAATCGGCTGAATGTCATTCTGGCCGATAATTTCCCGCATCGTGCTTTCGGCAACCGCTTTCACCGTGCCGTTCGGGTTTTGAATATTAAACAGATAATCCGGTGCGTCTTTAATCACCCAGAAAACCGAGAAATCAACATCAACGATATTTTCATCACCGGTCAACATCAGGCTTTCTTCCGGCACATCGCGTGTGACACCGGCAGAACGACGATCGCCGCCACTGCGCATACCGATATCAACCAGATTTTCGGTCGTCACTTTCGGCGTCACTGCGGTCTCAATCGGCCATGGCAGATGATAATTCAAGCCCGGGCTGGTCTGCGTCTGAAACTTACCGAAGCGCAGAACCACGCCCTGCTCATCAGCTTGCACGCGGTAAAAACCGCTCATTGCCCAAAGCCCCAATAAAACAGCGAGGATAACCACAAGACCGGAACCGCCACCGGCGCTCGGCAATAGATTGTTCAGGCGCTGCTGCGCTTGGCGGATAATCTCTTCAATATCCGGCTCATTGCCACCGGAACCCCTATTGGGGCCTCTATTCGGGCCGCGACCGGGGCCACCGCCCTGATTATTGCCGCCGCCATTCCCCCAAGGGTTTTGATTATTGCCGGAATTATTGTCCCAAGGCATCGCCTATCCTCCAATTGTCGAGACCTGTGATATAGGTCGGCCTCGTATCCATCGCAATGTGACACTTGTGCAGTCTTGACGCAAACTTTCACGCAAACTTTGCCTCGATTGACAAGCACCTCATATACAGGTCTATGTGGTGAATATGAGCGCGAAATTCAAGCACAAAGAAAGAGTTTTTGGGTATGACCGCAGCGGAAAGCATAATTGAGAAGGCAACGATACTGAAAGCCCTCGATAATGTCGTCGCAAATGGCGACACGCAATCCTTGGTGGCGGCTGACCGCGTGCAAGGCGTGGTGGTGCGCGACGGCAATATCGGCTTCTCAATTGAGGTGGATGGGCTGGCCCCTGACGGGTTGGACGGGCTGAAAAACCGAGCCGAAGCGGCGGTGCAAAACCTGTCCGGCGTTATCTCTGTTACATGCGTGCTGACCGCGCATCGCGACACGTCGGAAGGCGCGCCAAAAAACACACAAAACGGGCCGCATAATAGCGCCAGCACTGAAGTGCCGGAGGTTTTCAAGCGGATTAAAACCGTTATCGCTGTCGCCTCGGGCAAGGGCGGTGTCGGTAAATCAACCGTGGCGATAAATCTTGCCGCCGCTTTGGCCAAGGCCGGCAATCGCGTTGGCCTGCTGGATGCGGATATTTACGGGCCAAGCATGCCGCACCTTTTGGGCGTCACCGACAAGCCGCAACTGACGGATGACAAAAAGCTGATACCGATTGAAGCGCAGGGCATGCACACCATGTCTATCGGCTATTTGGTCGATACCGACCAGGCGATGATATGGCGCGGGCCTATGGCTCAAGGCGCGCTGATGCAAATGTTGGAAGATGTTGCTTGGCCGGAACTGGATGTACTGGTGATGGACCTGCCGCCCGGCACCGGCGATATTCAACTGACCATGGCGCAGCGCATTCCCGTTTCGGGCGCAGTGCTGGTCACCACCCCGTCTGATTTAGCCTTGGCCGATGTCACCCGCGCCGTCGCGATGTTTGAAAAAACCAAAGTGCCGGTGCTGGGGCTGATTGAAAACATGGCCTATCTCGATGCGCCCGATGGCACGCGCCTCTACCCGTTTGGGGAAGGTGGTGACGCGATGGCGCAAAATCTCAATTTGGCGCATCTCGGCGCTTTGCCGCTCGACCCGTCCATTGGCACGGATGGCAGTCATGCCGCATTTGAGGCCTTGGCCGCGCGCATTACCAAATCGATACAAGAAACCTCGTGAGCGAAGATATGACCCAAGACAAAAAAGCCTATCGGTTTTTAACCGGGGCCGATGATGCGGTTTTTTGCCAGCGCGTGTCAGATGCGTTGCGCGAAGGGTGGGTTTTATACGGCCCGCCCCTCATGCAAGTCGACGCCGACGGCAATCGCCATTGTGGGCAAGCGGTTGTGCTGCCCGAATTTTTCTCTACTTATTCAGAAAATTAAGCGGCAAGCCCGCCATATCCCATTCAGTCGCCAATAAGCGACCAGTGCCGGAGGCAGTTATGTAAGCGGTTTTCAAATCGCTGCCGCCAAAACAAATATTAGTGGTCATCGGGTCATCTGTCGGCACATGGCGGATATCACCGGTTTCCGGATTAATGCGAGAAATGCCGCCATTCATAATGGTCGCGACGCATACCGTGCCGTCTTCTTCCACCGCCATGGAATCGAAAAAACTAAATCCGGCAGGCGAGGCAACAAAGTTTTTCTGTCCGGTGCGGCCGCTATCGGCCAGCTTGCCCGGCCCGTCTAATTGCCAGCGCCAAAGC
>CBFIHY010000042.1:0-11144 GCA_965662315.1 Alphaproteobacteria bacterium | reverse complement strand
CAATAAGGCGCCCGGCAAATCATTGACATGATGCAGCCCCCAAAGCGAGACGATTAAATCGACGCTTTGCGGCTTTATCGGCAATGTCTCTTCATCCAATACCAGCCCGCCTTGCGGCAATAAGGCGGCGGTTAAATCAGTTTCAATCAAATGGCCGATATCGGCTTGGCTATGAGCGGCCAAAGCGCGGCGCAAATATCCGCCCGATGCGCCCAAACATAAAGCCGTTTCAAATCGGCGGTTCTGCAAGGCAATGCGATTGGCCAAATCATCTGCGGCACGGGCCAGCAAAAAATCATATTGCGCAAAACGTTCGGCCCGGCGGGCGCGATTGCGGCGCAAACGCTGACGGTCAAAAATTTGCGGGACTTGATTGGCCATAGCGGGCAATATGGCATTGATGGCCTTAAAAACAATACTAAAAGCCGGACCTTTCGTCGCCGCTTTGACATGGCCTTTTGGGCGACTGGCCGATGCGCTGGTGCCGCCGGCATGTCCGATATGCAGAAATCCTGTGGCCTTTGATGACGGCTTATGCGCGCCGTGTTGGCAGGACTTACAATTCATCACCGGGCCGGTATGCCGCATTTCGGGCCTGCCGATGCCGGTTGATTTGGGGGCTGATACGATAAGCCCATTGGCGCGTGCCAATCCGCCGCCTTATTTTCAGGCCCGTGCGGCGTTTGCTTATAAAGCCAACGGCGCGGCGCTGATTAAGCGGATGAAATTTGGCGACCGACCGGAATGGGCGCGTCTCTTGGCGAAATTAATCTGGAGCCGTATTCCCGATGCATTGCCACGCCACGCGCTTTTGGTGCCGGTGCCTTTGCATAGGCGGCGGCTAATATGGCGGCGGTTCAATCAATCGGCAGAGCTATGCCGCGCTTTGGCGGCACTTGGCGGGCATAGTTTAGCTTTGCAGGCGGTTGCGCGCATTCGCCCGACACGGCGGCAAGTCGGCCTCAGTCGTGCCGGTCGCAAACGCAATTTGCGCGGCGCGTTTAAAGTGCCTGAAACGCAAAAACATGTTTTGAAAGGCCGCGCCGTCATTATTGTCGATGACGTGCTGACCACCGGTGCAACGGTGGAGGCGATGGCGCGCATCTTGCGTCTGGCCGGTGCCGGCCCTATTTATGTGGTAACGGCCGCGCGGGTGGTGTTGCCGGAAAGGGCTTGAGATGAAATTGGCTTGCATACAAATGACCACGGCTTGCGACCCGACAGAAAATCTGTCGGTGATTGACGCGCGTGTGAAAGCGGCGGCCAAGGCCGGTGCGCAATTGGTTGCTTTGCCGGAAACCTGCAGCTTTATGGAAAAAAACCGCGCCGCCATGCGCGCAAGATTGGAACACCAAGCCGATAGCAAGGTGCTGCGAGAGTTCCAAAATATAGCCCGCGCACACAACGTCTATCTGCTTATCGGCTCGATGATATTGGCGGATGAAAGCGGCGATAAGGCAGTTAATCGCTGCCTATTGCTGACCCCTGAGGGGGATGTGCAGGCGCAATATGACAAAATACATATGTTTGATGTGGCGTTGGAAAATGGCGAGCGGCATCATGAAAGCGCCTCTTACCGGGCCGGTGACAAGCTGGTTGTCAGCCCGGTTTTGCAGGCGCAATTGGGCTTGAGCATTTGTTATGATTTGCGCTTTCCCAATCTTTATCGGCGTTTGGCTGACGCCGGTGCGCAGGTAATTTTTGTGCCGTCTGCTTTCACCAAGCAAACCGGTGAGGCGCATTGGCATATTTTATTGCGCGCCCGGGCGATTGAAACCGGTTGCTATATCGTTGCGCCGGCACAAATCGGTCGTCATGAAAATGGCCGCGAGACCTATGGCCATAGTCTGATTGTCAATCCATGGGGCCGTATCATCGCCGAAGCGGAAGCTGATGACGGGTTTATTTTGGCCGAATTGGACCTCGCTCTGGTTGAGCAGGCGCGGCGGCAAATCCCGGCTTTGCAGCATGGCGCAAGCTATCATGTGCCCGACGGAAATATGACGGATGATTAAATATCGTCTTATCTGCGCCAATGAGCATGAGTTTGATGGCTGGTTTGCCGATATGGCGGCCTATGACCGGCAAAAAGCTGACGGGCTTTTAACCTGTCCGCATTGCAATCACAAAGATGTGTCGAAAGCGATTATGGCACCGGCAATCGGCAAGAAATCCAATCAGCAAGAGGCGGGTACGCATGCGGTTGCGGAAGCGCGGAAAGATGTGCGGGCGATGATGCAAAAAATGACCGCGCATGTTGAAGAAAATTTCGATTATGTCGGCAGTGAATTTGCCGAAGAGGCGCGCAAAATACATTATGGCGAAGCGGCGGAGCGCGATATTTACGGCGAAACATCGCCCGATGAAGCGCGTGATTTATTGGAAGAAGGCGTGCCCGTCGCGCCGCTGCCCGGGGTCAATGAGAAGCAGAAAAACTAAACTAGGTTTTCTGCCGCGCAATGCCCATATAATTGACCGACATATCACCGGTTTGCCGCCATTTATCGGTCAGCGGATTAAAGCTGACGCCGGTGCTGGTATAAAGCTCCAGCCCGGCTGTCTCGGCCATCGCTTCCAATTCTTTAGGGGTGATGAATTTTTCCCATTCATGGGTGCCGCGCGGCAGCCAGCGCAAAACATATTCAGCCCCGACAATGGCCAACGCAAAGGCTTTTAATGTGCGGTTCAGCGTCGCCAAAAACATAATCGCATCAGGCTTCATCAATTGCCCGCAGGCAGACATGAAAGCTTGCGGGTCGGCAACATGCTCAATCACTTCCATATTCAATACCGCGTCAAAGCTTTCGCCTTGTTCGACCAATTCTTCAGCCGTGATGGCGCGATAATCAATTTCCAGGCCTTGTGCTTTGGCATGCAGGCTGGCGGTTTTGATGTTGGCCTCGGCCGCATCGGCACCAACAACATGCGCCCCCAGCCGCGCCATTGGCTCGCTCAGCAGCCCGCCACCGCAGCCAATATCCAATAGGCGCAAACCGCTAAGCGGCTTATCGGCGGCGGCATCGCGGTCAAAATGTTGGCAGAGCCGGTCGCGAATATAAGCCAGACGGGTCGGGTTAAATTTATGCAAGGGCTTGAATTGGCCGTGCGGATTCCACCAATCCTCGGCCATGGCGGTAAATTTTGCCACCTCATCCGGATCAATCGTTACGCGGCCTTTTGTGCTTTCACTCATCTTTCATCCTGTCGGCAAGATTGCGCCCCGCCGCCTTTTCGGCTATGCAGGCGCCAGTTCTGCCTATATAGGCGCGATTGCGGCGAAAGGAAACGCGAAACCGATTATGGCACGTTTGGTCATGAAATTTGGCGGCACATCAGTTGGCGACATTGAACGGATAAAAAATGTTGCGGCTCATGTGAAGCGCGAAACCGATGCCGGTCACGAAGTGGCGGTGGTGGTATCAGCCATGTCGGGCGAAACCAATCGGCTGGTCGGGCTGACGCGCGAGGTCGCGCGGCTGCATGATGCGCGCGAATATGATGTCGTCGTGTCGGCCGGTGAGCAGGTGTCGGTCGGGCTTTTGGCCATGGCGCTGCAAGATATGGGCGTCGCGGCGCGCAGTTGGTTGGGTTGGCAAATCGCTGTCAAAACCAGCAATGTGCATGGTGCCGCCCGCATTGAAGCGATTGAACGCGAGGCTTTGGAAGCACAATTTGCCGAAGGACGGGTTGCAGTGATTGCCGGTTTCCAAGGGCTTAGCGATATGAACCGCATCACCACTTTGGGACGTGGCGGCTCTGATACCAGTGCGGTGGCAGTGGCGGCCGCGATTAATGCCGATAGATGTGATATTTATACTGATGTGGACGGGGTTTATACCACCGACCCGCGTATGGTACCGGCGGCGCGTAAAATGGACCGCGTATCGTATGAAGAAATGCTTGAAATGGCCTCTTTGGGGGCGAAAGTCTTGCAGACACGTTCGGTGGAATTGGCGATGAGCCATAATGTGCGCTTGCAAGTGCGCTCCAGTTTTGACGCGCCGGATGACCCGAAATTCAAAAATGCCGATGAAAATGCTATCGTCGGCACGCTGATATGCAATGAGGATGAGATTATGGAACAGGAAATCGTCAGCGGCATTGCTTATGCGCGCAATGAGGCAAAGCTGACTTTGCTCTCCGTGCCCGACCGACCGGGCATTGCGGCGCAAATTTTTGGCCCGCTGGCGGACGCGGCGGTGAATGTCGATATGATTGTGCAAAACATGTCGGCCGATGGCAAAACAACGGATGTGACTTTTACCGTCTCGCAAGATGAGTTGGATCGCGCATTGAAAGTGATTGAAGACGAGAAAGCCAATCTTGATTTTGCCGATGTCAAAACCGCACCTGATATGGCGAAAATTTCCATTGTCGGTGTCGGCATGCGCAGCCATGCCGGTGTGGCGCAAAAAATGTTTCAGGAATTGGCTGAAAAAGGCATTAATATTCATGTTATCTCAACATCTGAAATTAAAGTGTCGGTGTTGATTGACGCTGATTATGTCGAATTGGCCGTGCGCGCATTGCATGCCGCTTATGGCCTTGACGACGAGGTTGCCGGTTAGGCTTCGGCCCGGCAAAGGAGCGCATTGTGCCGCTAAGCGCTGAAGGACCCCGTATATTATTGCGCCGTTTACGGCAGGTGATGGCCGATGGCGGTGATCGCCAAGACCGGCTTGACCGCATTGTGACGCTGATTGCCGCCAGTATGAATACCGCCGTTTGTTCGGTCTATTTGCGCCGTGGCCGCGATGGGTTGGAGCTTTGCGCGACCGAAGGCCTGAACCGTGACGCGGTGCATAAAACCGTTTTGCATGTCGGTGAAGGCTTGGTCGGCGATATTGCACAACATAAAAGGCCGCTGAATTTGGCCGATGCGCCGTCGCATCCACGTTTTGCCTATCGACCGGAAACCGGCGAAGACCCATATAATAGTTTTGTCGGCGTGCCGGTTTTGCGCGGCGGCGATGTAACCGGCGTTTTGGTGGTGCAAAATAGCGAGCGGCGTAATTTTGCCAATGAAGAAGTCGAGGCTTTGCAAACCGTCGCCATGGTGATGGCCGAAATGCTGGCCGCCGGCGGCGAAGATACGGCCGATGAAGCATCGCCCGATGCGCCGCGCATGTTTTCCGGTCGCGGCCTGACTGAAGGCTTGGCGATGGGCCATGTGGTATTGCACGAGCCGCGCGTTGAGGTAACCCGGCTTATCAGTGACAATGCCGAAGAAGAGGCCGAGCGTCTGTCGGCCGCAATTTATAAATTGCGCCGCAATGTTGATGATTTATTGGCCACTGAAGATGTCAGCCATGCCGGTGAGCATTTGCAAGTGCTGGAAGCCTATCGGATGTTTGCCAATGATCGCGGTTGGATAAGGCGCATTCAAGATGCGATTAAAACCGGCTTGACGGCAGAAGCGGCGGTTGAGCGAGTGAATAATGCAATGCGTGCCAGATTGGGTGGCCAGCGTGATGCTTATTTGCGCGACCGGCTGCATGATTTTGAAGATTTATCGAACCGGCTTTTGCGCATTTTATCGGGCCGCGCCGAATTGGCCTCGGAGGACAAGCTGCCGCGCGATGCAATTTTGCTGGCGCGGACCATGGGTCCGGCCGAATTGCTGGATTATGACCGGCGCAAATTGCGCGGCTTGATTTTGGAAGAAAGCGCGCTCGGCGCGCATGTGGCGATTGTCGCACGGGCGCTTAATTTGCCGCTTTTGGGCGAGGTGCGTTCGATTGTAAATGCAGCGCGCGACGGGCAAGAAATTATTCTGGATGCCGATAGCGGCGAAGCGCATCTCAATCCGGCCGCCGATATTGTTGAGGCCTATTCCAATCGTGCCCGCTTGCAGGCACGTCGCCAGCAGCGTTATGCGCGGATAAAACATTTGCCGGCGGTGACCCGTGATGGTGAGAAAATTCGCCTCGATAAAAATGCCGGTCTGATGGTTGATGTTGAAAAATTGCAAGATAGCGGGGCGGAAAATATCGGCCTATTCCGCACCGAATTGCAATTTATGGTGGCGGCCCGATTGCCGCGCCAAAACGAGCAAGAAGAAGTTTACCGCAATGTCCTGGATAGTGTCGGCGGGCGCGATGTGGTGTTTCGCACGCTCGATATTGGCGGTGATAAAGTGCTGCCTTATTTAATGACCACGGCGGAAGAAAATCCGGCCATGGGGTGGCGGGCCACACGCATGGCGCTCGACCGGCCGGGGCTGGTGCGCTATCAGCTGCGCGCTTTATTGCGGGCCGCAGCGGGGCGCAAATTATCGATAATGTTTCCGCTCATCACCACTTTGGATGAGTTCACCAAAAGCCGCGATATGCTGTTTTTGGAGCGCGATCGCTTGGTTAAATTCGGCCATCAAGTGCCTGAAAAAATCGATATTGGGACGATGCTGGAAGTGCCGGCTTTGGTTTGGCAATTGGATGAGTTGCTGCCGCAATTGGATTTTCTGTCCATCGGCACCAATGATTTGATGCAGTTTTTCTTTGCCGCCGATCGCGGCAATCCGCAGACCAGTGACCGCTATGATTTTCTGTCTTTACCGGCGCTGAGATTATTGGCGCATGTGCGCCAATTATGTGCCAAGCATGATGTGCCGGTGTCGATTTGCGGCGAATTGGGCGGTCGCCCTTTGGAGGCGATGAGCCTTGTCGGTTTGGGCTATCGGCAATTTTCCTTGCCGTCAGCGTCTATCGGGCCGGTCAAACGCATGGTGCGCTCGCTGAACAGTAAAAAGCTGAGCCAAGCGGTGGCGGAGGTGCTGGAAGAAGCGCCAGATAATATGCGCCATGCGATGCGTGAAATCGCGGATGCGCAAGCGATTAAGTTGTGATAATCAGTAGGCTGATTTGATTTAAGGAGCGGCAGTGAATGGCTGAAAGTGAAAACAGGGTCGAGACCGAGGAAATCGGTTCGGTTTTGAAAGCGGCGCGCGAAGCGTCCGGCGCGTCGCTGGATGATGTGTCGGCTTTGCTGAAAATCCGCTCAGTGCATTTGCAGGCGCTTGAAGAAGATGATTTTGATAATGTGCCCGGCAGTGTTTACGCAATCGGCTTTATCCGCACTTATGCCAATCATTTGGGATTGAACGGGGCGGAACTTATCGGCCGCTATAAAGCCGCGACCCAGCCGCCGCACCAACAAGAGGACGGCTATAATCCGCAAACCGAAGCCGAGCCGGTCTCCGGTGCGCTGAAAATTGCGATAGCTGTTATTGGGGTTTTTGCTTTCTATATTCTGTGGCTGATTGCCGGTGGTGCCGGTGGGTCTGACCCCGAGACGCGCACTGTTTCTGCGCCGGTGCCGCAGCAAGAAAAAATCGAAACGCCGAAAGCTGAAACGCCGAAGCCAACCCCGCGTCCGACGAGCGAAGAAACACAAAATACGGAAAGCCCATCATCGGCGCCTTCTACATCGCCTTCTTCCTCGCCTTCTAAGCCGCCCGCTAATGTGCTTTCAGCCAATGACACGGCGGCAGTTTTGCCGGAAGCCGATCCGGTGTCCAGCCAACCGGCGGTCGAAGTGCAAGCCATTGGCAGCTTGCCGCAAGCGGCCGGTGACACGGATATATCCGACAGCGCAACAGCCGCTTTGGCTGTTGATGAAGCGGCTGAGAATGCGGAAATTGAAATCCGTGCCTTGCGCCGCACATGGATGCGGATTGAAGACCCGGACGGCAAGGTTTTGTTTTCCAGTATTATTCGTGAAGGCGAGGGCTTTACCTTTGGTGCGGCCGATAGCTATACGCTGGCCACGCGCGATGCCGGTGCGCTGGAATATCGGGTGAATGAACAACAAGTCGGTGCTGTCGGGCGACGCGGTCAAATTTTGACGGCGCGAAAAATTGACCGCACTTTTGTGCTGTCTCTGGCCGCGCAATAATTTGTGATGCTGCGCCCTTGGCGACATATTGAGAGGCGCAAAAGCCGTCAAATCATGGTCGGTGATGTGCCGGTTGGCGGCGATGCGCCGATTGCCGTGCAGTCCATGACCAACACGCCGACCGATGATGCGGCGGCAACCATTCAACAAGTCAAAGCGCTCGAAGAAGCGGGCGCAGATATTGTTCGGGTCTCTTGTCCCGACGAAGCCTCGAGTGCGGCTTTGCGCGAAATTGTTGATGCGGTTAGCGTGCCGATTATTGCCGATATTCATTTTCATTATCGCCGCGCCATTGAGGCGGCGGAGGCTGGCGCGGCGTGCTTGCGCATTAACCCCGGCAATATTGGTGATGATAAGCGGGTGGCGGAAGTGATAGCCGCGGCGAAAGCCAATAATTGTTCCATTCGTATCGGGGTAAATGCCGGTTCTTTGGAAAGACATTTGCTCGAGCAATATGGCGAGCCATGCCCTGATGCGATGGTCGATAGCGCGCTTTATCATGTCGCGCTGTTGGAAAAACACGGCTTTGACCAATATAAAATTTCGGTCAAAGCGTCGGATGTTTTCATGTCTGTGGCGGCCTATCAAAAATTGGCAGAGGCGGTTGATTGCCCATTGCATATCGGCATTACCGAAGCCGGTGGTTTGATGAGCGGCACGGTGAAATCATCTATCGGGCTTGGCAATCTTTTATGGTCGGGCATTGGTGACACCATTCGCGTCTCTTTATCTTCCGATCCGGTGGATGAGATTAAAGTCGGTTTTGAAATGCTGAAAAGCCTCGGCCTCAGGCATCGTGGTGTGACGATTATTTCTTGCCCGTCTTGCGCGCGGCAAGGGTTTGACGTGATTAAAACCGTGCAGAATTTGGAACAACGGCTGGCGCATATTGCCGAGCCGATTACCCTGTCGATTATCGGCTGTGTGGTGAACGGGCCGGGCGAGGCGCGCGAAACCGATATCGGCTTTACCGGCGGCGGCAATGAAGCGGGCATGGTTTATCTGGCCGGCAAGCCTGACCATAAAAAACCGCATGATGAGATGGTCGATCATTTGGTTGCGCTGGTTGAAGACAAGGCGGCTGAAATGGCTGCACAAAAAAATACTGAAGGAAATTAGCCATGCTACCGGTTGAACGCCTCGACGCCATTTTGGCGCGCGCTGAAGCTTTGCAAGAAGAGATGAACGGCGAATTGCCGCCCGAGCGCTTTGTCGAATTATCGAAAGAATATGCCGAGATTGACCCGCTGGCCGTGGCCATTCGCGATTATCGCGCGGCACTGTCTGAGGCAGAAGATTTGCGCGCGCTGAAAGATGGTGATGACCAAGAAATGGCCGAATTGGCTGAAGTCGAATTGGCCGAGATTGACGCGAGATTGCCGCAGATGGAAGCGGCGCTGGAAATATTGCTGCTGCCGAAAGACAGCGCTGATGAGCTGAATGTGATTGTCGAAGTGCGCGCCGGCACGGGCGGCGATGAAGCGGCATTATTCGCCGGTGATTTATTTCGCATGTATTCGCGCTATGCCGATATTCTCGGTTGGAAGTCAGAAATTATCAGCCAGTCTGAGGGCGATATTGGCGGCTATAAAGAAATCGTCACCGCCATTCGCGGCAAGGGGGTTTTTGCGCGGCTGAAATTTGAAAGCGGTGTGCACCGCGTGCAGCGCGTGCCGGAAACCGAAAGCGGTGGGCGTATTCATACATCGGCGGCAACCGTTGCGGTGCTGCCCGAGCCCGAAGAAGTGGATGTGAAAATCGACGAAAAAGATTTGCGCGTCGATGTGTTTCGCGCCTCAGGGCCGGGCGGTCAATCGGTCAATACCACTGACAGTGCGGTGCGCATTACCCATTTGCCGACCGGTATTACCGTGTCGCAGCAAGATGAAAAATCGCAGCATAAAAACCGCGCCAAAGCGATGCAGGTTTTGCGCGCCCGTTTGTTTGAAGCCGAACGCGAGCGCGCCGATAGCGAGCGCGCCGCTGACCGCAAAAGCCAAGTCGGATCGGGCGACCGCTCGGAGCGCATTCGCACTTATAATTTTCCGCAAGGCCGCGTCACCGATCACCGGATTAATGTGACGCTGCATAAGCTGGAAAAAATTCTCGCCGGTGACGGGCTGGATGAAATGGTCGAGGCGTTAATTCGCGAAGACCAAAGCCAGCGTCTGGCGGCGGTTGAATGAGCGCGTGAGTGCGCCGCTGACTTTTGAAGACCTGCAGCGTCGCATGACGCAAAAACTGACCGCGGCAAATTGTGAAACGGCGGCTTTGGATGCGCGCTTATTGCTGCAATATGTCAGCGGTCATAGCCAAACCGCATTGGCTTTGGCGGCACGTGACGCGGCTGAAAAACATATTATTGATGAAGCGATGCAGCTATGTGGCGCGCGCGCCGACGGCAAGCCGATTGCGAAAATTATCGGCCGCAAGGAATTTTGGGGCCGTGTGTTTCGGGTCAATCGGCATGTGCTGGACCCGCGCCCCGATAGCGAGACCTTAATCGAAACCGCCTTGCGCAAGCTGCCTGATGACAAGCCACAGCGCGTGCTTGACCTTGGCACAGGTTCCGGCTGTTTGCTTTTGACCTTGCTGGCGGAGAGGAAACAAAGCACCGGCATGGCGGTTGATAAAAGTCCTGCCGCTTTGGCTATGGCGCGGTTGAACGCGCATCGCTTGCATTTGCGCGCGCGTGTCGCCTTACGGCAAAGCGATTGGTTGGCCAATGTGGATGATTGCTTTGATATGATAGTTGCTAACCCACCTTATATTGAGACCGCTGAATTGGCGCGATTACCGCGTGAGGTGCGCGCGCATGACCCGCATGCGGCGTTGGATGGCGGGGCCGATGGGTTGGCCCCGTATCGATTGATTTGTCGTCAGGCCGCAGAATATTTGAAACCCGGCGGTCATTTGATTTTTGAGTTCGGCCTCGGACAAGGCGCGGCCATAGAAAAGCTGATGTTGGCAGGCGGTTTTGCGAATATAAAAACCCATGCAGATTTGACCGGCCGCGACCGCGTTTTATGCGGTCAAAAATTACCGTGAAAAAAAACCAAAAAGGGGTTTGAATTATCAGGCGGGAAAGGCTAGGTTTTCCAAGTTCCGAACAGCAGATGGCATTATTTGTTTTCGGACTTCCCTTCAGACTATCAGACACAGCAGTTTAGACAGCGTGAAGGTTTTCACTGAGATAACTTAAAAATTGCTCTTCGGGCTTAAGCCGAATGGCGATGCAAGAATTGGATAAT
>CBFIHY010000041.1:0-11261 GCA_965662315.1 Alphaproteobacteria bacterium | reverse complement strand
ATGCGTATGACGGCGCTGATGTCGTCAGAAATTGTGGCGGCCCAAATCTTGGGCGATGGCCGTTGCGGTTTCAATTCAACTCAAAGCTCGCCCGAAACAGGCGAGTAGAAAAGGAGAAAGCTATGAGCATTCAACTCACCGTCCCCCCGAAAAGGGAACTGAAACCCCGTATTGTTGTTTTTGGCGTCGGTGGCGCCGGCGGCAATGCAGTCAATAATATGGTCGCAGCCGGCCTTGAAGGCGTCGATTTTGTTGTCGCCAATACCGATGCGCAATCGCTGAGCAATTCAGCCGCTGATCGGAAAATCCAAATCGGTTCAAAACTGACCGAAGGTTTGGGTGCCGGTGCAGATCCGGCAGTCGGCAAAGCGGCGGCAGAAGAAACCATGGCCGAGATTGTCGATATGCTGCAAGGCTCGCATATGGCCTTCGTAACCGCAGGCATGGGCGGCGGTACCGGCACAGGTGCTGCGCCGGTCATTGCCCGCGCTGCGCGTGAGCAAGGCATTTTAACGGTCGGTGTTGTCACCAAGCCGTTTGATTTTGAAGGCGGTCGTCGCATGAAAGCGGCGATTGACGGGATTGAAGAGCTGGCTCAGGAAGTCGATACGCTGATTATCATTCCGAACCAGAACCTGTTCCGTATTGCCAATGCACAAACCACATTTGCCGAGGCCTTTGCCATGGCTGATGAAGTGCTTCATTCGGGCGTTGCCGGTATTACCGATTTGATGGTCAAGCCGGGCCTTATCAATCTCGACTTTGCCGATGTCAAAACCGTGATGAATGAAATGGGCAAAGCGATGATGGGCACAGGCGATGCGGAAGGCGATAAGCGCGCCATTGAAGCGGCCGAAGCGGCGATTGCCAATCCGCTATTGGATGATGTGTCCATGCGCGGCGCCCGTGGCGTGCTGATTAACATTACCGGTGGTGATGATATGACGCTGTATGAAGTCGATGAAGCGGCCAATCGTATTCGTGAAGAAGTTGATGGCGACGCCAATATCATTATCGGCTCAACCTTTGATGACGCATTGCGCGGCACCATGCGCGTATCGGTTGTGGCAACCGGCATTGAAGCGGGTGCTCAATTGCGCGCGCTGGATGGCGGTCAGATTGTGCAAATGCAAGAAGCGGTTGCCGAGCAGCCGATTGAAGCGACGGAACCGGCAATTGAACCGGTTGGCGAAGCGACAATGGAAGTGGCAGAACAAGCCGCTGCACCTGAAGCGGAAGCACCGAAATCAGCTGATGTTGAAAATGGTGACTTGCCCGGTTTCTTGACCGGTCAACAAGCCGAGCGTCCGACAAGTCCGGCGATTTCCAAGCGTAAGCGGTCATTTATCGACCGCGTCTTCGGTGCCAAAAAGACCGATGCCCCGCGTGAAGAAAGCCGTGCCATGCCGCGTATCGACATGAACAAGCAGGCGGCACCGGAGATTGAAGCCGAACCGGCACCGCTGGAAGTGGCTGAAATGCCTGCACTGCAGCCGCAAATGCCGGAAGACCGTCCTGCCGCCTTTTTAGACGAGTTGGATGGCCCGAGCGAACCGGCCAAGGTAATGGCAGAAGCTGAAACGGCGCCGCAAATGGAAATGCCGCAGGCTGACATCAACCAGCCCGACAGTGCCGACACTGCCGAGCCGACTGAAGCGCCGACTGAAGTTAAGGCTGAGGTTAAGGCTGAAGTGAAGGCTGAAGTGAAAGCGGAAGTTAAGGCTGAAGCAGAAGCGCCGAAAACCGAAGCGCCGAAAGCTGAAACGGCAATGCCGGAAGCGCCGACTGTATCGGCGCCGAGTGCTGATGCGGTGAGTGTTCAGCCGGTCGTGCAAACCACAATGGATACCGGACCGACCATGTCGGGTGGTTCTTTTGAGGGCGACCAGCTCGACATTCCGGCGTTCTTACGACGCTAAAAAACACGCGGTCCGGTCGCCCAACCGGATTGCTTTATTGGCCTTTTGGCCATTTATACACGGCGGGCAGGCGCGATTTATGCTTTCTCCATGCGCCTGTCCGCCCATTTTTTTCTACACGAATTGACCCGCTCTCAGCTGGCGGCCCGACATGGGCTGGAAAACTATCCTGACAGCGTGGTGATAGATAATTTAACCGCTTTGTGTCGTGAGGCTCTAGAGCCGCTGCGGCGGCATTTCGGTCGCCCGATACATCCGACAAGTGGCTATCGCAGCCGCGCGGTCAATCGCTTGCTTGGCAGCAGTGATAACAGCCAGCATTGCCGCGGTGAGGCGGTGGATTTTGAAATCGCCGGTATCGCCAATATTGATGTTGCGACGCATATTGAGGCGCATATGCGCTTCGATCAGCTTATTTTGGAATATCCACAGGCAAACCGGCCACAAGCCGGTTGGATTCACTTATCTTTTACCCGTGGGCGTAATCGCCGGTCGGTGCTGACACGGCTGAAAAGCGGCTACCGGCAAGGCTTGCCGCCATTCGCGCAAGGGACATATGAGGGTTAACCAGTAATAATAGGCAATAATCTGTTATTTGTTTCCGCCCCCATGCTTTCGTAGAACAAACTCAAGACAGTCTGTATGCAGGCTTTTGAGGAGTTTTGAATGGCACCACCGCCCGCCAGTATTGCACAAATGACAGAGCAGTTTAACGCTGCTCCGGCTTCGGCTTTGCCGCAAGCTGTGCGTCTTGGTGCGCGTCAAACGACGCTGGCTGCGGAGGCGACATTAACCGGCATTGGTTTACATTCGGGCAAACAAGTCAGCATGACTTTGCGTCCGGCTGCGGCCAATACGGGCATTGAATTTATCCGCACTGATGTTGCCGATGGCGAAGGCCGTGTTGCGGCTTTAACCGCCAGCATTTGCGAAGTCACATTATCTTCCAAAATCGGCAATGCGCATGGCCATACGGTGGGCACAATCGAACATTTAATGGCTGCGCTTTCCGGTCTGGGTGTCGATAATGCGATTGTTGAAATAGACGCTGCTGAAGTGCCGATTATGGATGGCAGTGCCAAGCCTTTTGCCAAAATCATCAAGCAGGCCGGTATCGAAAAACTGGCCGCTGCACGCCGCGTCATTCGTATTACTCAACCCGTGCGCGTCGAAAACGGCGATAGCTATTGCGAGCTTGTGCCGGATAATGAGCGCGTGTTTGAAGCAGAAATTGATTTTGACTGTGGCGCTATTGGTCGCCAATCCTATGAATTGTCTTTGGATGCGGATGATTTCGACGCGGACGTGATAAACGCCCGCACATTCTGCATGGCCGGTCAGGTAGAAGCCATGCACGAAGCAGGTTTGGCTTTGGGCGGCTCAATGGATAATGCGATTGTTGTCGATGGCGATAAAGTGCTGAATGAAGAAGGCCTGCGCTCAACCGATGAATTTGTGCAGCATAAGCTGTTGGATGCGGTCGGCGATTTGTTTTTGGCCGGTACGCCGATTATCGGTCGCTATCGTGGCTATAAATCAGGCCACGCTTTGCACAATGAATTGCTGAAGCAATTATTTGCCAATGAAGAGTGCTTTGAGCTTATCGACTTGGCGGATGCTGACGCGGTTCTGGCTGCCGAATAATACCCTTCACTGAAAACTGTATATGACCGCCCCTCAAGGCTGGCATCGCGCTGGGCAATGCAGTAAAAAAGTGCATCAGGAGTGCGGAATCAAATGAACAGAAAAATCTCTATATGGCTCACGGTTTTGGCCGGTCTCACCGTTTCGGCGTGTGGCGGCGTGCAAAGCATAGACGATACTTATGTCGAGCGGCCGGTTGAAGAGATTTACAATTCGGCACATGAAGAGTTGGCCCTCGGTAATTATATTTTGGCGACGCAGGAGTTTGACGAAGTTGAACGCCAGCACCCGTATTCGCTATGGGCGCGACGTGCCATGGTGATGGCCGCTTACAGCTATTATCTTCAGAATAAATATGATGAGTCGATTGCCACATCGCGGCGTTTTCTGGCGCTGTATCCGGGCAATAAGCAAGCCCCTTACGCCTATTATCTGATTGCCATGTCGTATTATGAGCGGATTTCCGATGTCAGCCGCGACCAAAGCACCACCGAGCTTGCGCTGAATGCGTTGAACGAGGTTATTCGCCGCTACCCTGAAAGTGATTATGCGCGCGATGCAGTTTTGAAAATTGACTTGGCATTGGACAATTTGGCCGGCAAGGAAATGGATGTCGGGCGGTTTTATTTACAACGGCGCGAATATGGCGCCGCTGCCGGACGTTTCCGCAATGTCATTGAAAACTTCAGCCGTACCAGCCATGTGCCTGAGGCTTTGCATCGTTTAACCGAAGTCTATTTGTCTTTGGGCGTGACCGCCGAAGCGCAAAATTCAGCCGCCGTATTGGGGTATAATTATCCGAACAGTAATTGGTATCGCGACAGCTATCGGATATTGCGCCAGCGCGACTTAAAGCCGGTGAAAGACCAAGAATCTTGGATCAGCCGCGCCCTCGATAAGGTTTTGTGAGCCGCCAATGCTGGTATCGCTTTCTATTCGGGACATTGTGCTGATTGATAAGCTGGACCTTGATTGGCAGCCGACCCTTTGCACTTTGACCGGCGAGACCGGTGCCGGTAAATCGATTTTGCTCGACAGTCTGGGATTGGCGACAGGGGCGCGTGGCGACGCCGGATTGGTGCGTCAAGGCAGTGAGCAGGGCAGCGTGACGGCGGTTTTTCAATTGACTGAAACGCATCCGGTGCAGGAGATTTTGCATGAAAACGGTCTCGATGACGGCCAGCCTTATGTTTCTGATTTGATTTTGCGCCGCGTGCAGGCGGCAGACGGGCGCAGCCGCGCTTTTTGTAATGACCAGCCGATTGGAGTTAATTTGCTGAAGCAGATTGGCGAACCATTGGTTGAAATTCACGGTCAGAATGAAAGCCAAGCACTCACCGATGCAGCGACGCAAAGAAATTTGCTGGATGCATTTGCGCAATTGGCGCAAGAGGTGAAAACGCTTGGCGGTCTGTATCAGGCGCGCAGTGATGCGCGTGCCGCGCTGGCGACCTATCGGGCTGAATTGGCCAAGGCCAGCGCCGATACTGAATTTTTGACCCATGCGATTGCCGAATTACAGGAATTGAACCCGAAATCGGGCGAAGAGAGCGGGCTGGCTGATGAGCGCACGCTGTTGATGAATGCTGAAAAGATTATCGGCGATCTGCGCGATGCGGAAAACTTTTTGCAAGGCGAGGGCAGTGTCGAAAACGCGCTGAATGGTGCCTTGCGCCGATTGGAACGTGCCGCGCCGGAAGCTGCAGGACAGTTGGACGCCGCCATAACCGCAATAGACCGCGCATTGATTGAAGCGGGTGAGGCGCGCAGTGCCGTATCCGATGCCGCCAATCGCATTACCAATGACCCGATGCGGCTGGAAGAAGTCGAAGGACGCTTGTTTGCCTTGCGGGCTTTGGCGCGCAAGCATGATGTCACTTGTGATGACTTGCCGGATTTGCTGGAGCGTTTTGATGCGCAGCTGAGTGCCATTCATGGCGGTAATGACCGCATGGCAGAGCTGGAAAATGACGTGAAGCAGGCCGATGCCGAATATGCCAATTTGGCGATGCGCGTGTCAGAAAAACGCCGCGCCGCGGCGCAAAGGCTGGATGATATGGTCAATCAGGAATTAGTACCGCTAAAGCTTGATGGCGGTCGCTTCACCACTGAGGTTGAGCAGCTTGATATTGATGATGGCGCGGCGCATGGCGTCGATAAGGTACGCTTTGTTGCCTCAACCAATCCGGGCATGGCACCGGGGCCGATTGCCAAAATTGCATCGGGCGGTGAACTGGCGCGCTTTATGCTGGCGTTAAAAGTATCGCTGGCGTCAGAAGTCACCGGCAGCACGTTGATTTTTGACGAAGTCGATGCCGGTGTCGGTGGTGCGGTGGCGGAAGCGGTCGGCGCGCGATTGCATAGGCTGGCTGAAAACAGCCAAGTGCTGGTGGTGACGCATAGCCCGCAAGTGGCGGCGCGCGGCAATCATCATTGGCGGGTCAGTAAAAGCGGTGAGAACGGGCAGGTCAGCACCAGTGTAACGCCCTTGCCGCAAGCGGCGCGTTTGGAAGAAGTGGCGCGTATGTTGTCGGGCGCAGATGTTACTGATGAGGCACGCGCAGCCGCACAAAGATTGCTGGAGGTCGGTTAATGACCGACCAGATCTCTGTCGAAGATTTAACATCTGAGCAGGCGAGCCATGAGCTTGCGCGTTTGGCGGCAGAAATAGCCGCGCATGATGCGGCCTATTATCAAAATGATGCGCCGCTTGTGTCAGATGCTGAGTATGACGCATTGCGGCAACGCAATAGCGCGATAGAAGCGCGGTTTCCCGACTTAAAGCGCAGCGATAGCCCAAGCGAGCGGGTTGGCGCAACGCCGTCTACTGCCTTTGGTAAGGTTGAACATGGCGTGCCGATGTTGTCTTTGGGCAATGCGTTTGACGAAGCTGATGTTAAAGATTTCGACGCCCGTATCAGGCGGTTTTTGAACCTCGATGAAAGCGCCGCCTTGGCGTTCACCACAGAGCCTAAAATTGACGGCCTATCGGCCAGCATTCGCTATGAAAAAGGCCGCTTGGTGCAAGGGGCGACGCGTGGCGATGGACGGGTTGGCGAAGATATTACCGAAAACCTCAAAACGCTGCCGGATATTCCTCACCAATTGCCCGATACTGTGCCGGATGTGGTGGAAATACGTGGCGAGGTTTATATGAGCCATGCCGATTTTGAGGCTTTGAACGCGCGGCAGGCGGCGGCCAATGGCAAGATTTTTGCCAATCCGCGGAATGCGGCGGCGGGCAGTTTGCGCCAGCTTGATGCCGACGTCACCAAACAAAGGCCGCTCAAGTTTTTCGCCTATACTTGGGGCCAGATGAGCGCCATGCCGAGCGACACGCAAAGCGGTATGATGGATTGCTTTCGCGCCTGGGGGTTTCAGGTCAATCCGGCATTTAAGCGGGTTGAGGCGACTGCCGGTTTGATGGCCCATTGGGCCGAGATTGAAGCGCAACGCGCGATGCTCGGATATGATATTGACGGCATGGTCTATAAGGTTGATCGGCTGGATTATCAGGAGCGTTTGGGATTTGTCTCGCGTGCGCCGCGTTGGGCGATAGCGCATAAATTTCCGGCTGAACAAGCGACCACCAAGCTGAATGATATTGATATTCAAGTCGGCCGTACCGGTGCGTTGACACCGGTTGCCAAATTGGAGCCGGTAACCGTTGGCGGTGTCGTAGTGTCCAATGCGACGCTGCATAATGCCGATGAGATTGCCCGCAAAGATATTCGCATTGGCGATATGGTGGTCATTCAACGGGCCGGTGATGTAATACCGCAAGTCGTGCGCGTGTTGGAAGAACATCGCGGAAATGATAGCGCGGCTTTTGTTTTTCCGACCAAATGCCCGGTATGCCATGCGCCGGCGCGGCGCGAAACGCGCGATGATGGCGAAGCCGATGCGGTGACGCGATGCTCCGGTGGCCTGTCTTGTCCGGCGCAAGCGCGCGAGCGGTTGAAGCATTTTGTCTCGCGTGCCGCCTTGGATATTGAAGGGCTTGGCCAAAAGCAGATTGACGATTATTGGCAGCTGGGTCTCATTCGCAGCCTGCCGGATATTTTTACCCTCAGGCAGCGTTTTGAAAACAACCCGCCTGAGATTTGGCAATATACATCCGGCCCGAAAGATAAAATCGGCACGTTAAAGGACAGTGCGCGCAAATTGCTGGATGCGATTGATGCGCGCAAAACCGCCGATTTGGACCGCTATATTTTTGCCCTTGGCATTCGTCATATTGGCGAAACCTCAGGCCGCTTGCTGGCCCGTCATTATGGCTCATTGCAGGTGATGATGCAGGCCGGTCAGGCTATGGCTGAAGGCGATATGTTGGTGCGCAGTGAATTGGAGGCTTTGGATGGGGTCGGCACAGCACTGGTTGAGGCGTTGATTGATTTCTTCGGCGCAGCTGAAAATCGCGCCAGTCTGCAAAGCCTTATTGAGGCGGGGGTTGCGCCAACGCCTTTGCCGGAGATTGCAGCCGATACGGCAGTGGCCGGAAAGACCATTGTGTTCACCGGCACATTGGAACAAATGACCCGTGCCGAGGCGAAAGCGCGGGCCGAGGCGATGGGCGCAAAAGTTGTCGGCTCGGTATCAGCGAAAACCGATATTCTTGTCGCCGGACCCGGCGCCGGCTCGAAGTTGACCAAAGCCACGGAATTGGGGGTTGAGGTGTTGACGGAAGAGCAATGGGTCGAATTGGCGAAAAGCTAACTTAAAGCGGCTTGCAATTCTTCTTCAGCCAGCTTTTGGTGGCCTTATCAACACGCGCCAAAAGGGTTTTCTCAACCCGCATGTGATAGCTGTTCAGCCAGACGATGTCAGCCGCGCTCAATTGTTTTTTATCAATCAGGCGGCGGTCAATCGGGGCCAGTGTCAGCGGTTCGAAGCCAAGCATTGACCGTTGGCCTTTTGCTTGTTTCATCGGCGTCACATATTGCAGGTTTTCAATCCGAATACCGAATGCATCGGCTTTGTAATAGCCCGGCTCATTCGACACAATCATCCCTTCTTGCAAGGGCACTGTGCCGCCTTTTGAAATCCGCTGCGGCCCTTCATGAACCGATAAATAACTGCCAACACCATGGCCGGTGCCATGGTCGAAATCCAATCCCGCATCCCATAAAGGCGCACGGGCCAGCGTATCAAGCTGCATGCCGTTTGTGCCATGCGGAAAACGGGCCATGGCCAGCGCAATATGGCCGCGCAAGACGCGGGTAAAGGCATCAATCGCGCCTTTAGGCGGACTGCGGCCATCGACCAAAACCGTGCGGGTGACATCGGTCGTACCTTGTTGATACTGGCCGCCGCTATCGATGAGATACAGGTCACCCGGTTTAATGCGGCGATTGGTTTTCTCGGTCACGCGGTAATGCACAATCGCGCCATTCGGCCCGGTGCCGGAAATCGTATCAAAGCTCAAATCCAGCAATTTGCCGGTAGCGGCACGATAGGCTTCGGCTTGTTTGGCGGCGCATATTTCGGTCAGCTTGCCGCTGCTCGCTTCCTTATCGAACCAGCTAAGAAAATTGCACAAAGCGACGCCATCCATTTCATGCGCGGCGATGCTGGCTTTAATTTCCGCTTTTTCCTTGGCCGCTTTCGGAAAAGCGCAGGGGTCGGTGACGTGTTTAATGGTTGCATTTTTCAGCCGTGAGATAAACCAAGCCGGTGTATGGGCCGGATCAAAGGCGACGGTTTTGTCTTTCAGGCCGAGCAACCAATCTTCCATTTCGCCTTGTGGGTGCAAGCGCAAGCCGCTGCCAATATGGGCGCGCGCAACAGCATCCACACGGCTCCGCCGAATGAACCAATCAAAGCTGGCATTTTTATTCAACACACCAAAAGACAAGGCAAACGGGGTATGCGGCACGTCTTGGGCGCGAATATTCAGCAGCCAAGCAATGTTTTCAGGTTGCGCCACCAATAGCGCATCATGGCCGGCCTTCTTCATTTCAGCTGCCAAGGCTTTGCGCTTATCTTCTGAGGTTTTACCGGTCAGGCGATTGGGCTGAATAACCACTTTGCTGTCAGGCAGGGCGGGGCGGTCATCCCAATCGGCGTCGAGCGGGTTCTGCTCCAATAATTTCAGCGTCGCGCCTTTTGCTTCAAGCCTTTCAGCATAGGTTTTCACCACTGCCGCGCTATGCAAGCGCGGGTCAATGCCAATGCATTGGTTTTTCTTAACCGTCTCGGCCAGCCATAATGACGGGCCGGTTTTCATAATATCGACAATGGTGAAAATCTTCGTATCGGTCTGCTCGGGAGCCTGCAAAATATAGCGCCCATCAACAAATAAAGCCGCTTTGCGGGCCATAATAATCGCCGTGCCGGCTGAGCCGCCAAAGCCGCTAATGCGCTTTAGCCGTTCATTGACGGCAGGCACATATTCGCCCTGATACTCGTCTTCACGTGGCACGATAAAGCCGTCAATTTTCATTTTCACCATGCGCGCACGCAACGCCGCTACATGCTGAGAGACCTGTTGGCCGGAACTGTCATCGGTGAAACTTTGAAACATGGCCGCATCCTAACGCTTAAAGCGGAGGCTCGTCCACGGGCCAATGATAATTTTTTGTTCAATTCTCAACCCGACTTGCCGATAGCGGGCGATAACGCTGCGTGCCTGCTCATTCAACAGGCCGGCAATGATAATTTGCCCTCTATCGGTTAAATGGCGCTCAAAATCAGAGGCCAAAAACCGCAACGGGCTGGCCAGAATATTGGCCAATATCAAATCAAAACGGCGGCCATGATAGCGCCGATGCGCCATGCCCATGGCCGGAAAGGCGCGAATATGAGGCGATACATTGTTTAGCTGCATATTCTCGCGGGTTACCGTAATGGCGACCGGGTCGCTATCGCTGGCGAGAATATGGCGACATCCGGCCTTGGCGGCGGCAATTGCCAATATGCCGGTGCCGCAGCCAATATCGGCGATATGACGCGGTTTATGGCGTTTAAGATAGTCGGCCAGCAAAATGATACAGCCCAAAGTGGTGCCATGATGACCGGAACCGAAGGCGAGACCGGCCTGCATTTCAATATTACGCCACCCGCCGCGACGCGGCGCATCATGCGTGCCGTGCAAATAAAATGGCGGCGCAATGACCGGGGGCAAGCCTTTCTGGCTTTCGCTAACCCAATCAATATCCGGCAATGGCTCCAATGAAGCATTTGCGTCATTGGGCAAATAAAGCGTGCTGATATCCGGCTCGGTTTCAAAATAAACTTCAAACGACACGCCGCTCTCTTGTTTATCGGTTGCCCATATGGTCGCGCCATATGCATCAAGTGCCGCTTCGGCGGCGTCGATATTGTCAGTTATGAAAGTCAGTTTCCAACCGGCGGCCATGCGGCGGCTCAGTGCTTTTCAACATATGAGTCGAGCACTTTTTTCGTACCGGCTTTTTCAAACGCGACAGTTAACTTATTGCCTTCAATCGCCTCAATGCGTCCATAGCCGAATTTCTGATGGAAAATCCGTTCGCCGCGTTGGTAATCGCTGCTGCTCATTGAGGAGACCACAGGCTCGGCCCGCGAATTAATTGTTGGCGGACTGCCTTGCTTATAACGACCGGCATTTGACTGCGCCCGTTGCCAGCCCGGGCTGTTATAGCTGGAGGTGGTGAAATCATTGGCGAAACGACTTTGATTTGAAAAGCCGCCTGCCGCATGGTCGCTTTCTGCCACTTC
>CBFIHY010000040.1:0-11284 GCA_965662315.1 Alphaproteobacteria bacterium | reverse complement strand
GACCGCGGCTGATGTCATGTTTTCGTGGAAACGCTTGCGCGATAATGGCCGCCCCAATCATCGTTTTTATTACGATAAGGTCGAAAATGTGCGGGCGCCGAATAATCGCACCATCGTATTTTCCCTCAAACCATCGCCGCCCGACCGCGAATTACCTTTGATTTTGGGGCTGATGCCGATTTTGCCGAAACATATATACGAGCAACGCGATATCCAAGCGGCCTCGCTGGAATTGCCTGTCGGCAGTGGCCCTTATGCGGTAAGCGAGATTACCCCGGGCGCACAAGTACGATTTGAAAAGCGTGATGATTATTGGGGCCGCGCCCTGCCCCATAATAAGGGTCGGCATAATTTCAAATTAATTATTGAAGATTATTACCGCGATGAAACCACCGCATTTGAGGCATTCAAAGCCGGTGAATTGGATATTTGGTTTGAGCGCAACCCGCAGCGTTGGACAACCGGCTTTCGTTTTCCGGCCGCCACGGATGGCCGCATTGTGAAAGAAACCATTAAGCTAGGCACGCCTTCCGGCCTGAAAGCCATGGTGATGAACACCCGCCGCCCGCTGCTGGCCGATGCCAATCTGCGCAAAGCGCTGGATTTGAGCTTTGACTTTGAGTGGATCAATAAAATTCTCTATGGCGATGTTTATAGCCGCACCAAAAGCTATTTCGGCAATACGGTTCTCAGCTCGACCGACCGGCCGATGAGCGAAGGCGAGAAACAATTACTGGCACGCAGTCTGATTGATAATCAAATTCTGGAGCTTGGATACCAACCACCGGAAAGCGATGGCACCGGCCGCGACCGCAATAAACGTCGCGAAGCAACGCAAATTCTTGAACAAGCCGGTTATGAAATGCGCGGCAAGAACCTGTTCAATGCGAGAGGCCAAAAAGTTGAATTGGAGATTTTGGTACAGCGGCGCAGCGATGAACGCCTCGCCTTGTCTTGGCGGCGCATGCTGGCCGGTATCGGCGTGACGCTGAAAGTGCGGCTGGTTGATTCAAGTCAATATCAGCGTCTGCTGCAAAACTTCGAATTCGACATGATTGTTTATGATTATTACGCGTCATTATCGCCGGGTAATGAGCAAGCCTATTATTGGGGCAGCGAAGCGGCCGACACGCCGGGCAGTCGCAATTATGCCGGCATTAAAGATTTCGGCATTGATACCGCTATCAGCGCATTGACGCAGGCCGTGTCAGAAGAAGATTTCGTTACTGCCGCGCGCGCGCTCGACCGCAGTTTGATGACCGGCCATTACTTCATTCCGCTATATCACAATCCCAATCAATGGGTCGCGCGCTGGCATTACGTAGAGCACCCCGAAGCGCACGCGCTCTATGGCGCGCGCCTCGATAGTTGGTGGCTCAATCAGGAAAACTAAAGCGGTTTAAATCGCTTCTGCCGCTTTCAGGCTTTCCAGCACATCATCGCTGACGCCCCAATCGGCAAAGGCAGACGCGTTATGTTCGCCGATTTTTGGCGGCGGCCCCTGAATTTCACTTGGCGTGCCGCTAAAGCGTGGCGCAACATTTGGCTGTTTGACGCCAAACGCTTCGGTAATCGTATCGCGCTCACGATTATGCGGATGCTCAAAAGCCTCATCCATATCCAGCACCGGCGCATAGCAAATATCCGTGCCGAGCATAATTTCATCCCACTCATCGCGGGTTTTGCTCTTAATCACATCGACCATTTTGGCTTTCAAATCAGGCCAGGCCGACTTGTCCATTTGCGCATCAAAGCCATCATCATCCAGGCCCGCCTTTTCGCGCAGCAGCGCATAAAATTGCGGCTCAATAGAGCCAAGCGAAATGAACTTGCCGTCTTTGGTTTCATATGTGTCGTAAAAATGGGCCGCGCCATCAAGCAAATTGGAATGTGGTTTGTTCTCCCAAATACCGGCCGCTTTCATGCCGTAGAACATGCCCATAAGCGAGGTCGCGCCATCTGTCATGGCGCAGTCAATCACCTGCCCTTTGCCGGATTTATTGGCTTCAACCAAAGCCGCGCAAATGCCCATAGCGAGATATAAAGCACCGCCGCCAAAGTCACCGACCAAATTGAGCGGCGGCACCGGCTTATCATTGCCGATAGCGGCCAAGGCACCGGTCAATGCGATGTAATTAATATCGTGTCCGGCGGCTTGCGAAAGCGTGCCATATTGGCCCCAGCCGGTCATCCGGCCATAAACGATTTTCGGATTGCGCGCCTGCACAACATCCGGTCCAAGGCCCAGCCGTTCCATCACGCCCGGGCGAAACCCTTCTTGAATGACATCAGCCTGCTCGACCAATTTCAAAACCGCCTCAATCGATTCCGGCTTTTTCAAATCCAGCGCGATCGATTTGCGCCCCCGGCTATTGGTATCGGACGGATATCCGCCGGCACCGCCTTTGCGGTCAATGCGGATAATATCCGCGCCCATATCAGATAGCAGCATGGCACAAAACGGCCCCGGCCCAATGCCGGCCATTTCAATAATCTTGACGCCACTCAGCGGTCCATTACCCATAGTCTTTCCTCCTCAAAATTTGATGTGAGTTTAACAGGCCGCTTATATCGGGCAAGTCATGGATTGCGCGTATCGTTATTTTTTACTGCTGCGCACAACTTCAATATTCAATTCCCGAATTTTCTTGCGCAATGTATTGCGGTTCAGGCCCAACAATTCAGCCGCCTTAATCTGATTGCCGCGCGTTGCCTCAAGGCTCAATTCAATCAATGGCGTTTCTACCTCGCGCAAGACCCGCTCATATAAACCATTCGGCGGCAGGCCGCTGCCATGACTTTTAAAATAACTCGTTAAATGGAAATGCAGGCTATCAGTCAGATTGCCGCCGCTTTGGGGTGTCGGCGCGGTTTCAATATTGGTTTCCGACAATTCCATTTGCACGGCAGTCGCGCCGATAAGATCTTCAACATGCAAAGCCGATAAACGGCGCACCAGATTTTCCAATTCGCGCACATTGCCCGGCCAGTCATGCGATTTCAGCGCCGACATGGCATCATTATCGAAGCTTTTAACCGCCAGCCCTTCTTCATTGCCCCGCGCCATGAAATGACGCACCAAATCATCAATATCCTCCACCCGCTCGCGCAATGGCGGCAAACGCAATGGCACGACATTGAGGCGGAAATATAAATCTTCACGGAACAGGCCTTGGCGAATAAGGCGGCGCAAATCTTGGTGGGTCGCGGCAATCACCCGAACATCTGTTTTAATCGGCTGGCGTCCGCCAATGGTTGTGTATTCGCCTTCTTGCAGCACCCGCAGCAAACGGGTCTGCGTTTCCATCGGCATATCGCCGATTTCATCCAAAAACAGCGTGCCGCCTTCGGCTTGTGCGAAACGCCCCTCCATTCGTTGATTGGCACCGGTAAATGCGCCCTTCTCATGGCCGAATAATTCGCTCTCAATCAATTCACGCGGAATGGCCGCCATATTCAAAGCGACAAACTCACCGCGTTTGCGTGTGCCATAATCATGCAAGGCTTTCGCCACCAGCTCCTTACCTGTGCCACTTTCACCGGTTATCAAAACCGACAGATCATTTTGCGTCAGCCGCGCAACCGAGCGATAAATCTCCTGCATTGCCGGCGAACCGCCGACCAAAGGCAGACCGTCTTCATCACCGGCCGGTTCGGTATTCGGCTCCGCACTCGGCGTCTCGACGGCGCGCTGCACCAAATCGGTCAATTCGCCCAAATCGAAAGGTTTCGGCAAATAATCAAACGCGCCCTTTTCGGCCGCAGTAATCGCCGTCCCCAAAGTATTTTTCGCGCTAATGACAATAATCGGCAAATCCGGGCGCAGCTTTTTTATGCGCGGAATGACATCAAAAGCGTTTTGGTCCGGCATCATCACATCAGTGACCACCACATCGCCCTCGCCATTACTGACCCATTGCCACAAAGATGAAGCAGTGCCACCGGCGCGTACTTCAAATCCGGCGCGGGTCAGCGCTTGCGTCAATACGGTACGGATGGCGCGATCGTCATCGGCAATCAGAACGGTTCCCTTGCTCATGGCTTTTCCTATCCTTGCAATTCGTCTGCGGCCATTGGCAGACGCACGCAAAATACGGTGCGGCCGGGCTGGCTGTTACATTCAATTGTGCCGCCATGGTCGCCGATAATTTTGGCAACCAAAGCCAAGCCCAAACCTGTGCCACTGGATTTAGTGGTCACGAATGGGTCGAATAAATGCGATTTGATATCTTCCGGCACGCCTCTGCCATTATCGATAACGCTGAATTCCAATGGCAGGCTGACCGGTCTGGCGCGCCCGGGCACCGACAAGCGCACACCGGGCCGGAAAGCGGAAATTAGCCTAATCTCGGCTTTTTTGTCAGGCGCGGCCTCGGCGGCATTCTTCACCAAGTTCAAAAAGACTTGCGTCAGCAAATCCTTATTGCCCTGCACCAATGGCAGTGACGGGTCATAATCTTCAATAAATTTAACATGGCTGCCAAAGCCGTTAGATGCCAGCAAACGCACATTGCCAAGCACGGCGTGAATATTAACCGGAATATCCATATCATTCGGCGTCTCGGTGAATTGCTCAAACTCATCCACCAGACCGGCAATCCTATCGGTCTCGCTGCATATTAATTGTGTCAACTCGACATTTTCCGGCTCGGCATCGCTTTCCAATAATTGCGCTGCGCCTTTAATGCCGGAAAGCGGGTTCTTAATCTCATGCGCCAGCATCGCACTCATCGCCGAAACGGAACGCGCCGCGCCGCGATGAGTTAATTGCCGGTCAATATGATGCGCCACTGAACGCGGCTGCACGACAATCAAAGCCTGCCGATTGCCCGGCTCAATCTCTGTCGGCGTAACATGCAAATCAACCATTCGACCGGTATTGGCAGCAGTGCCGATTTGAATGGAAGTACTCGGCGACGCCAAATCAATGCCGTATTCATTAAAACTGACTTGCTTATCCAAACACCGCTCAATCAGGCCGACAACCGGACTGCCAAACGGCAAGACTTTTTCGATATGCTGCTTGCGCAAAACCTTCAGACCGGCACCAAAGAATTCTTGCGCGGCAAAATTGGCATAGCTGACATAGCGATTATTGCCGATAGCCAACACCGGCTGAGGCAAGGCATCGAGCAAAATCTTTTCATCGGAAACCGTGGAAACCATTACGCTGCCTCCTTATTTTCATTCTCATAAATTTGCTGCATGGCGGCCAACACATCAGCCGGCTTATCCATCCGACAGACTTGCGCCCGTTTGGATCGGCCATTTTCGGCCCCTAAATAACTGTCGATAAAGCCCGCAATATGCTTTCGGCCAATGCGGACACCCGCTCCTTCACCATAAAGCTGCAAGCATTTGTCATACCAAGCGGCAAAAATTTGCCATTGCCTTTCGGCGGTCGGATCATTCGGCCAAACGCCCTTATCGAGAAATGTTTCGATTTGCCCCGGCAACCAAGGGCGACCAATACACGCCCGCCCAACCATGACGCCATCGGCACCGGAGGCGGCCAAAGCGGCTTTCGCTGACGCGCCATCGGTAATATCGCCATTGACGATAACCGGCAGGTCGACGGATTCCACCGTTGCGCGCACCGCATGCCAGTCGGCTGAACCCTTATAAAATTGGCACCGCGTGCGGCCATGCACGGTAATCATTTTAACGCCCAAAGCTTGTGCCATCAGACCGATATGCGGCGCGTTTAAACTGTCATGGTCCCAGCCAAGCCGCATTTTCAGCGTCACCGGCTTGTCGCTGCCTTCAACCGTTGCAGCAATTATTGCTTCAGCCAGATTTTCGTCACGCATCAGAGCCGAACCGGACAAACCGCCGGTCACTTGCCGCGACGGGCAGCCCATATTGATATCGACAATATCCGCTCCGGCTTCGCAAGCCAGCCGCGCCCCTTCGCGCATCCAATGCGGATCGCGTCCGGCCAGTTGTAAAATAAACGGCGACAGCCCGGCCCCTTCCGCTCGGCGCACCGTATCAGGCCGCGCCCGCGCCAAATCTTCGCTGGCAACCATTTCTGAAACCACATGACTACCGCTAACCTCGGCAACGCATTGCCGAAACGCCAAATCGGTGACGCCGGACATTGGCGCCAAAAGCACGCGGCCGCTGAGTTCGATATCGCCAATAGATATGGTCATAAAATAGGCATATTCCGAGTTGATTAATCTTTGCACAAAATGGAGGCAGATATACGGAAAGGCAAGCTAAAATGAGAAAAATATCGCACCGCACCGATTATCGGTCTACATTCCCCGCATGAACACAGCCCGCAAAACCGCTGCCCTGATTGTCGCCGCCGGACGCGGCAGCCGCGCCGGTGCAGGCTTGCCGAAGCAATATCGCCAAATGCCTGACGGCAATGGCGATACCGTTTTGGCGCGCACCCTATCAGCCTTCCATCGGCACCCATCGGTTAGCGGCATTTGTATTGTCATTCATGAAGATGATGTAGAGCATTATAAAAACAGTATTAAAGCATTAGATTTAAATGATAATCATATTCACTGTTTTGGTGGTGAGACGCGGCAGCAATCGGTATTGAACGGGCTAAATTCACTGCTGGAAAACGCGCCGGATAATGTTCTCATTCACGATGCGGCGCGGCCTTATGTTTCGCAGCAGCTCATCAGTCAATGCATTGACGAATTGAACACGCATCAGGCGGTTATTCCGGCCCTGCCGGTGACTGATACGTTGAAGCGGGCGGAAAACGGTGCCATTCGAGAAACCGTGAGCCGTGACGGCTTATGGCGCGCCCAAACCCCGCAAGCGTTTCATTTTGATGCCATATTGGCCGCCCATCAAGCCGCGCAGGAAGATTTGACCGATGACGCAGCGCTTGCGGAAATGGCCGGAATCGCGCCGATAATCATCACCGGCGACGACCGGAACATTAAACTGACGCATGAGAAAGATTTTGCCATGAGCGGCACGACAGCCCCGCAATTTTTGCCACGCACCGGCAATGGCTTTGATGTGCACCGCTTTGGCAAGGTCGGCTCCGCCAAAGCCATTATGCTGGGCGGCATTTCCATTTCGCATGACCGCGAAGTTATCGGCCATAGTGACGCTGATGTCGGCCTGCATGCGATTACCGATGCGCTTTATGGGGCGCTGGCTGAAGGTGATATTGGCGACCATTTTCCGCCAAGTGATGACAGCAATAAAGACCGCGCTTCGGCGGAGTTTCTGCGCCATGCGGTCGAACTGGCCACGCAAAAAGCCGCCCGCATCACCCATATTGACTTAACACTGATATGCGAAACGCCGAAAATCGGCCCGCATCGAGACGCAATACGCGCGGCTATTGCCGCCATTACCGCTGTCCCGATAGGCGCGATATCGGTGAAAGCGACGACGACGGAAAAGCTGGGCTTTACAGGCCGTGGCGAAGGCATTGCTGCGCAAGCCACCGTGACCCTTATCATGCCGGAGAGCGACTGATGATGAGCCTGCATAAACTGCCCTCCCATTTGACCGTCACCTCACCGGCGGCACTGGTGGCAACATTTTTCGGTTCTGGACTATTAAAACCCGCTTCCGGCACTTGGGGATCACTGGCGGCTTTGGCACCGGGGCTGATCATTGCTGATTTTTACGGCGCCCCCGGCCTGCTTATCGGCGCAGCGCTGGCCTATGCGGCCGGCCATTGGGCCAGCACGGTTTGGATTAACGGCACGGAAGACAAAGACCCCTCGCCCATCGTCATTGATGAAGTGGCCGGCATGTGGCTGACCATGACTCTGGCTCCGCTTACGCCTCTTGGCATCTTGCTTGCTTTCGCGCTGTTCCGGCTGTTTGATATTGTCAAACCGTGGCCGGTGCGCTGGGTCGATAAAAAAGTCGGTGGCGCGACCGGCATTATGCTGGATGATATTTTGGCCGCTATTTGGGCGGCGCTGGTTTTGCTGGCAATGCTTGAATTCGGATTGCTTTAGGAGGCTTTTATGCTGTTCGAAACACACTTAACCGATAAAGCGGCGACGCTGCTGAAAATCGCCGGTGAAAAACACATGCGCATCGCAACGGCTGAGAGCTGCACCGGCGGTCTGATTGCGGCATTGATGACGGAAATCCCCGGCTCCTCTGTGGTGGTCGGGCGCAGTTTCGTCACCTATTCCAATCGCGCCAAGCACGAGATTTTAAATGTCCCTGCCGAATTGCTGCGCGAACATGGCGCAGTATCAGAACCGGTGGTGCGGGCCATGGCGCAAAATACTTTCAATATGACAAGCGCCCATTTAACAGTGGCGGTATCCGGCATTGCCGGACCGGGCGGCGGCTCAGCCGAAAAACCGGCCGGATTGGTGCATATGGCAACCTGTTATGAAGGCGACGTTATTCATATGAAGCATGAATTCGGCGATATTGGCCGCACAGAAGTGCGTTTGGCGACGGTTAATGCGGCAATGGATATGCTCCTCGCCCGATTTTAAGCTTATCTGTGTATTGATAGCGTCACGACCCGTGCGGCGGTGCGGGCCGTTACGAGCGTTTCTCCGCATAAACATGAAGAGCGCGCTCCTCGAAAGCGGCAACAAAACGCTCAACCACCCGCCCCATTATCGGCTGAATGATGCGGCGCAAAAGCGGCACGGCAAATTCAAACTGCAGTTCAAAATGCACATCGCAACCATCTGCCGTATCTTCAAACGTCCATTGATTGAATAAATGCCGAAACGGCCCCTTCGCCTGATGCACGGTCACGCGCAACGGTTCGCGCTCCAACTCAATGCGACTGGTATAGGTTTCGCGCAGCATTTTATAGCCAATGGCCAAATCAGCCAGCATCTCGGTTTCCGAGCGTTCGCGCACCCGCGACGCCGTGCAATAGGGAATAAACGCGTCATAGCTGTCGACATCGGTAATCAGGTCGAACATTTGTTGCGCCGTGAACGGGCTTTGTCGCGTCAGCTTAATCGCCTGCATAGCCAATATTACTGCTCTGCCTTTTGCTGCTGAGCAGCTTGTTTTTTGAGCCGCGCCGCTTTCAGCTTTTCAAAATCTTCATCGGCGTGATGCGATGAGCGCGTCAATGGGGTAGCGGAAACCATGAGAAAACCTTTGGCACGGGCTTGCGTACTCAGCCCGTCAAACTCTTCCGGCGTCCAGAACTTATCAATCGGCGCATGTTTGCGGGTCGGCTGCAAATATTGCCCGATGGTAATGAAATCAATATCGGCCGAGCGCATATCATCCATCACTTGCATCACTTCTTCGCGGCCCTCGCCCAGCCCGACCATAATGCCGGATTTGGTGAAAATCTCGGGGTCAAGCTGCTTCACACGCTGCAAAAGTTGAAGCGAGTGGAAATAGCGCGCGCCCGGGCGAATGGACAGATAAAGCCGTGGCACAGTTTCCAAATTATGATTGAACACATCCGGCTTGGCAGCGACGACAATTTCCAATGCGCCGTCTTTGCGCAAAAAATCCGGTGTCAAAATTTCAATCGTTGTATCGGGAGAAACATTCCGAATGGCGAAAATCGTATCGGCAAAATGCTGCGCCCCACCATCATCAAGGTCGTCGCGGTCAACACTGGTAATCACCACATGGCGCAGGCCCAGCTTGGCAACCGCTTCGGCAACATAGGCCGGTTCAGCGGCATCTAACGGCAAGGGCACGCCGGTCGCGACATTGCAAAACGCGCAAGCGCGCGTGCAAGTCTCGCCCATAATCATGAAGGTGGCGTGTTTTTGTTCCCAGCACTCGCCAATATTGGGGCATGCCGCCTCTTCACAGACCGTGACCAAATTATGCTCTTTGACAATGGCGCGGGTCTCAGCATAAGCGGCCGAGCCGGGCGCTTTGGCGCGTATCCAACTTGGCTTGCGCAAAACCGGACTATCGGGCCGGTTTTGTTTTTCCGGATGCCGCGCTTTATCGGCCTTTACAGGCTTTTTCGGCTCGCCCGATAAATTGTCAATCACAACAGTCATAAGCCATATATAGGCGCATTTGCCGCCCGATTATAGGGGCATTATGTAGCTGTGGGATGGCCGGAAGAGTTTAGTTCAGGCGCGGGTCGGTTTTGAAGATAACCGTATCTTTGCGGTCGACCAGACCCAGCACAATGCGCGCCCGCTCATCGAGGAAATCCAAATCAAGCGTCTCATTGCTCAGCAATGCCGCTTGCGATTGCAAATTGTCATTTTGCTGTTTGAGGCTTTGTAATTGCCCGCGCAATTCAACCGATTCGGTTTGCAAATCTTGCCAGCCAGACCAACCACGGTCGCCCTGCAGCGCCTGCATGGCCAAACCGACAATCGCCAGCAGCATCACGGCGGCAGGCATAAGCTTGCGCAAACGCAGCGGTTCTTGCCCGACTGTGCGGCTTGAAGGCCGAGATGTCACAAAACGAATCATGGGCTGACCGAATCACGATTTGATTCGCTCGGTCAAGAAGAAACTGCAAATTTCATTCATGCGCTGCATGATTTGCCGTTTACTTCATTCAAAAAACAGTGATAGCGTTTCGCCATGACGACAAAAATGTCAATAAAAGCAAAAATACTCGCCATTGGCTTTCTGCTTCTCGTGCTGCAATTGGGCCTCGCCCATACGGCGCAGCATGATTTACATTTGTCTGACCTTGCGTCTCAAACCATTGAACATGATGATAGCGATTGTCTTTTGGCCGATACGCCACAGGCAAAATCGGCCTTGCCGATTATCAATCGCAGTTTTACCACCCAAGCCAGCCATGACGTTCCTCCCCGTTTAGCCCGTCATGCCTCCACACAATATTCAAAATCCAGCCCCCGCGCGCCACCTGTCTCTCTGTAATTTTATTTCCATTTAAAATTTAACAGGGAGGTTCCTATGAACCGCAAAATGCAAGTCGCCACATTGCTTGGCGCAACCATGCTCAGCACGTCTGTTTGGGCTCAAGATGTCGATGAAGTAATTGTTCTCAGTTCGCCGTTTCAAAAAGCGGCAACCGATGTCATTTCAACAACTGAAATCATTACCGCCAACCAAATCGTCGGTCAGGTCAATAAGCCGATCGGTGATGTGCTGTCCGATTTACCGGGCGTCAGCAGTGCCGGATATGGTCCGGCAGTCGGTCAACCTGTCATTCGCGGGCTTGGCGGCTATCGTGTCGATGTGATGCAAAACGGCATGAGCATTGGCGATATTGCCGGCACAGGCGGCGACCATGCCAATGCGTTGAAGCTGTTCGATACTGAGCGCGTTGAGGTTTTGAAAGGCCCTGCCGCGCTGCGTTATGGCGCGTTTGCCGCCACCGGCGTGGTTAACAGCTTTA
>CBFIHY010000039.1:0-11309 GCA_965662315.1 Alphaproteobacteria bacterium | reverse complement strand
TTACCCATTATGGCGAGCGGCTGACCGTCGCCATGACGGCCTTGGATGGGACGCAAGTGTCTTTTGATCCCTATCGCGACGCGCTGTTGCACCGCAACGTTATCGGCCAATTTTCGTATCAGCAAGATAACGGGCTGACCTATGATGAATTGCAGACCGTGGCGGTCGAATTTTCTTATCTGCTCAATATCAATTGGAGGCTGAAAGGCGAATATACCGCTTTTGAAACCAAAGAAGCGGTCAGCCTGCCTTATCGCGGAGGCGCTATTGACGGTGATAATGACTTGGACACGGCGATGGCACGGGCAATTGTCGATGTTAAAGGCGGCAAACCCTATATCAATAATGATGTGACCTTTCTCGCCTTGGGCTTTGAATATGAGGGTGAGGATTGGTTCGGGCATGTGCAAATCGTCAATTTTGATTTCGATTCGGCCAGCGCGGCTGATGCGGTGTTAGAATGTATCGAGGATTTGGGAGACTATGACCGCGATAATCGCACCTGCAGCGGCGCAGAAGATGAAGATGATGACGGGGTGGCGCCAATATTCTTTATCGGGCGGCGTTTGGGTGACACAGATGACGGCTTTGTCGGTTTCGGCGCCACGGCTTTTTTCAATGCTTATGGAGCGGGTTTTTTCGGCGGCTGGCGGCTGAATGAAAATATTGAGTTTGGTGGCTTTATCGGCGCGGTGGTCGATGTGGCCAATACCGGGCCGCCCAGCGATGCCGATTATGAAAGCGTCGATGATGGTGATGCGTTGGCGCAAATCGGCATTAGCTATCTCTTTTAACGATTAAAAATGTGATTGGATGAACCGACCCGACCTGCTAGGTTTTTCGTCAAATTTAGCGGCTTAAGAGAGCATTTAGGGGGGTATCCATGCGCAAGATTCAGCATTTCATTAACGGGCAAGCAAGCAATGGCGCGGCCACACGCGAGGGCGAGGTTTTTGACCCGAATACCGGTCAAGTGCAAGCCCATGTCTGTTTGGGTGGGGCTGATGATTTAAGCTTGGCCGTTGAAGCGGCGAAAAAAGTGCAACCCGAATGGGCCGCCACCAATCCGCAACGGCGCGCCCGCGTGATGTTTAAATTCAAAGAATTGCTGGAAGCCAATATGGATGAATTGGCGGCCATGCTGTCATCTGAGCACGGCAAGGTGATTGCCGACAGTAAGGGCGATGTGCAGCGCGGGTTGGAAGTGATTGAATTTGCCTGCGGTATTCCGCATTTGCTGAAAGGCGAATATAGCGAGGGAGCCGGACCGGGAATTGATATTTACGCCATGCGCCAGCCGCTTGGTGTGGTTGCCGGTATCACGCCATTTAATTTTCCGGCGATGATCCCTATGTGGATGTTCGGCATTGCCATTGCTTGCGGCAATGCATTTATTCTGAAGCCGTCTGAAAAAGACCCCAGCTTGCCGGTGCGTTTGGCCGAACTGATGGTTGAAGCCGGTGCGCCGGAAGGGCTGTTAAATGTTGTGCATGGTGACAAGGAAATGGTCGATGCAATTTTGGCGCATGACGATATTAAAGCGGTGAGCTTTGTCGGCTCTTCCGATATTGCCCATTATGTTTATCAAACCGGCACCGCAAACGGTAAGCGCGTGCAGGCTATGGGCGGCGCGAAAAATCACGGCATTATTATGCCGGATGCCGATATGGACCAAGTGATTGCGGATTTCTCAGGCTCGGCCTATGGCTCCGCCGGTGAACGCTGCATGGCTTTGCCGGTGGCTGTGCCGGTCGGTAAAGATACGGCAGATGAATTTGTTGAGCGGATGAGCGAAGAAGTCGGCAAGTTGAATGTCGGGGTTTCGACCGATCCGGAAGCGCATTACGGGCCTGTGGTTTCTGCCGCGCATCGCGCCAAAGTTGAGAGCTATATTGAAATGGGCGTCAAAGAGGGCGCTGATTTGCTGGTCGATGGGCGCGGGATGTCTTTGCAAGGCAATGAGGATGGGTTTTTCATCGGGCCGTCCCTGTTTGATAATGTGACGGCCGATATGCAGTCTTACCAAGAAGAGATTTTCGGCCCGGTTTTGCAAGTGGTGCGGGCTGATAATTTGGAAGAAGCGGCGCGTTTGCCGTCTGAGCATCAATATGGCAATGGCGTGGCGATTTTTACCCGAAATGGTCTGGCGGCACGGCAATTTGCGCAAAAAGTAAATGTCGGCATGGTCGGCATTAATGTGCCCATTCCGGTGCCGGTGGCGTATCACACTTTCGGCGGCTGGAAACGCTCAGCCTTTGGCGATACCAACCAACACGGGCCGGAAGGCATAAAGTTTTATACCAAGGTGAAAACCGTGACGCAGCGTTGGCCGGATGGCGATGTGGCTGACCAAAGCTTTATCATTCCGACAATGAAGTAGCATTTGGAAATAGCATCTCGAATGCGTGCGCCTGCGTCATATTCGTTCGAGGCATTGCGCTGACAGGCAATTGCGGCATAATAATTGCCAATAAGCAATTTGTGCTGAAGGGAAACAATATGAACGCCATTGCCCATAGCGATGTTTTAATTGTCGGTGCCGGTATTTCCGGCATTTCATCGGCTTTTCACCTGCAAAAGCACGCGCCAAAAGCCAGCTTCGAAATTCTCGAGCGCGGCAACAGCATTGGCGGCACATGGAATTTGTTTAAATATCCGGGCATTCGCTCAGACAGCGATATGTATACGCTGGGCTTTTCTTTCCGCCCATGGCGCGAAGCCAAAGCGATTGCCGATGCCCCGTCAATTATGAATTATCTGCATGATGCGGTGGAAGACGGCGCATTGAATGAAAAAATTCATTTCGGCAAAAAAGTGACGGAAGCGAAATGGTCAACCGCCGACGGTAAATGGTTTGTCACCATTGAAGATGGCGCGACGGGCGAAACCGAGACGCGCACATGCAAATTCCTGCATAGCTGCGCCGGCTATTATAATTATGACAAAGGCTATCAGCCTGATTTTCCGGGTGCAGAAAACTTTAAAGGGCCAATGGTGCATCCACAGTTTTGGCCGGAAGATTTAGACTATAGCGGCAAGAAAGTTGTGGTTATCGGTTCCGGCGCAACCGCCGTCACTTTGGTGCCGGCGATGGCTGAAAAAGCCGCGCATGTCACCATGCTGCAGCGTTCACCGACTTATATTGTGGCGCGCCCGTCAGAAGACGCGTTTGCCAATTTCACCCGCAAATATTTACCCGCCAAAATGGCTTATGGTCTGACGCGCTGGAAAAACGTGCTGATGGGACGCTTCTTCTTTTGGCTGTGCCGCACGCGTCCGGATATGGTGAAAAAGAAGCTGCTGAGCGAATTGCCTGAGCAATTGCCGGAAGGCTATGACATTAAAAAGCATCTGACGCCGAGTTATAATCCATGGGACCAGCGCGTATGCTTGGCTCCTGATGGTGATTTTTTCAGCGCCATTTGTGACGGCAAAGCCGATATTGCGACCGACCATATCAAACAGGTTAAGGAAAACGGCATTGAGCTGAAATCGGGCGAATTTATCGAAGCCGATATTATTGTCTCTGCCACCGGCCTTGATTTGAACTTTTTGGGCAATATTGAGGTCACGGTTGATAATGAGCCGGTCGAGCCGGCCAATTTGCTGAATTATAAAGGCATGATGTATTCCGGCATTCCAAACTTGCTGGCCTCTTTCGGCTATACCAATGCCTCATGGACGCTGCGCTGTGACTTGACGTCAAAATATCTGTGCCGCCTGTATAATTATATGGACCGCAAAGATTTGGCGCGGGTGATGCCGACACCGGATATGAGCCAGGTCGAATATGAGCCGCTCTTGGATTTCTCATCCGGCTATGTGGTGCGCAAATCGGCCGAATTGCCCAAACAAGGCAGCATTAAGCCATGGGTGATGTATCAAAATTACATCGCCGATATATTTCTGACGCGTTTTTCTGCCCTGCAAGACGGCGCGCTGAAATTCACCAAATAGACTAATCGGCGCGCTATAGCGAGGCCGCGAGTGCGCGTGTGCCGGCCAGCATTTGCTTATAGCTGGGGCGCAATTGATTGGCCGTTTGCGCCGGGCTGGCGAAATTGGCAATCACCAGATTTTTCGCCTTATTGACGTAAATCACCTGCCCGTGCACGCCCATTGCCAGACGCTCGCCTTGGCTTTGGTCAAATTGCCACCAGAAACTGCGATAGCCGCTAAAGCCATCAATAAACCGTTCATGCGCCGGATCGGCATTCACCGAGGCGGCACCGGCTTTATTGTCAGCATCGGTCATAGAATATGTGTCGCGCATCCAGCTTTCAGGCGCGATTTGTGCCTCTCCCAGCTTGCCATCGCCCAAAGCCATCAGGCCAAAGCGCACGGCATCGCGCAGGGTCGAGTTAAAACCGCCGGTAGCGACCGGTGCGAAAGATACATCAACGGTAAATACGCCGTCATGTTCGGTCGCCAGCGGCGCCCATATTTTCTCGCGCATATAATCCATAAGCGGGCGACCGGTAACGCGCTCTATCAGCCAGCCAATGACATCGACATTGGGTGATTGATATTGAAACATTGCGCCGGTGGTGCCGTCTGCAGCTTGTTCGAAACGCGGCAGCATATCGCGCACGCCGCGCGGCTCATCCGATTGCGCCGGATCAATGGCCAAAAGGTCAAAATCACCCATAAAGCCCAAACGGCGGAAATATTCAAAATGCACGCTGCCCGGTGTCATTTCATCATATTCTTCCGTGTAATTAAGCGCCGTTACCATATTCAGCACATCGCGGACGCTGACTTCGGCGAAAATACTGTCGGCCAGTTCAGGCAGAAAATGAGCCGGTGTTTTTGTCTCATCAATGCCAAGCTCGGCTTGCGCAATGCCGAAGGCGGTGGAGATGAGCGATTTGGTCATTGAAAACCAAATGTGATGGTCATGGGCGCGGAAATTATCGTAATAACGCTCGAATAAAACCTCGCCATTTTGCACCACCATATAGCCGTCAATGCAGTCTTCTTGCATCGCCTCGCCAAGGTTTAGCGTGCGGCCATTATGCTCATAGGAAAAATGCTCAACGTCTTTTTCGCTGCCGGTTTTTAAATCGAAAACCTGCTCACCACGCGGCATGATGAGCGCCGGCAAGGTCGACATATTGCGCAAATGCCAGCGCACATTATCGGGTTCGCGCCAGCCATTATAATGCGCCTTTGATGGCATCATGCGTTTATCTTCACTCATTACAGGCTCCTCATTGTCACTTATTTTGCTGCCGGCCGCTATTTTTGCTGCTGACCGCGTTGTTGAATTGCTTCGCGCCGCGCTTCAACCATGTCCCCGCCGACCAATTTATTGGCCGCGCGACCGACTTCATCTTCCAATTTCAATCCATCGCTGAAATTGGTCGCATAGCCGTCATCCATCAGTTTTTTGTAAGCGGCCAATGTCTGCGGCACACAAGACAGCATATCTTCAGCCAAGCTGCGCGCCTTATCCAGCAACGCCTCATGCGGCACAATATGATTGATAAGTCCCCAATCAAGCGCTTGCGCGGCGGAAATGAAATTACCGGTCAGCGAGACTTCTTTGGCGCGTGACGGGCCCAATAAGCGGGTCAGTTTTTGGCTCAATCCCCAGCCCGGCAAAATACCGACACGGGCATGGGTATCGGCAAAGCGCGTATTCGGCGTGCCGATAAGCACATCGCACGCCAAAGCCAATTCAAAGCCGCCGGTAATGGCAACGCCGTTAATTGCGCCGATAATGGGACCGGAAAATTTGTTCAGCGCAACCACCGGATCATCTGTGGCAATGGCCAGCGCGGCATCTGCCTGATTGGCACCCAGCTCTTTTAAATCAAGACCGGCGGTGAACGCTTTCTCACCGGCGCCGGTTAAAATCAGCACGCGGATGATTTCATCAGCCTCCAACGCATCAATCGCTTTCGCCAATGCGTCGCGCAAAGCTGCGGATAATGCGTTCATTGCTTTAGGCCGATTAAGCGTGACGATTGCATAGCCGTCGGCTTTTTCGACCTCTACCAAATTTTCCAAAACGCCCCCCAAGCGGGTTATCAGTCGCTTTGCGGATAACCCATATTTGTTAATGTCTCGGTAATCTCGTCCAATATGGCCGGGTCGTCAATGGTCGCCGGCATTTTCCAATCTTCGCCATTGGCGATTTTACGAATTGTGCCGCGCAAAATTTTACCCGAACGGGTTTTTGGCAAACGCTTGACGCGGGCGGCCAATTTAAACGCCGCGACCGGCCCGATTTCATCACGGACTTTTTGAATGCATTCGCCAACCACTTCTTCATCGGGGCGATTGACGCCATCATTAAACACCAAAAGACCGAGCGGCAATTCGCCTTTAAGCTGGTCATTGACGCCCAAAACCGCGCATTCGGCAATATCGGCATGGCCGGCCAGCACTTCTTCCATGCCGCCGGTCGATAGCCGGTGACCGGCCACATTGATAATGTCATCCGTGCGCGACATGACGTAGAGATAGCCGTCTTCATCGATAAAGCCGGCATCGCCGGTTTTATAATAGCCCGGGAAATCTTCCATATAGGCGGCTTCAAAGCCGTCTTTATTTTGCCAAAGCCCCGGCAAGCAACCGGGGGGCATCGGCTTTTTAATGACAATGGCGCCGGTCTGCCCCGCGCCGACAGACTTGCCGCCTTCGTCCAAAACCGCCAGCTCATAGCCGGGCATGGCCAAGCTTGGTGAGCCCTTTTTAATCGGCAGTAATTCAATGCCGACAGGATTGGCACAAATCGGCCAGCCGGTTTCGGTTTGCCACCAATTATCAATGACCGGCACGCCCAAGCTGGCTTCGGCCCAATTAATCGTGTCAGGGTCAACCCGCTCGCCGGCCAGATAAAGCATTTTAAAACAGCTTAAATCATAATCCTCGACCAGCTTGCCTTTCGGGTCTTCTTTTTTAATGGCGCGGAAAGCGGTTGGCGCGGTGAACAGAGCTTTTACTTTATGTTCAGATATCACCCGCCAGAAAGCACCGGCATCGGGCGTGCCAATGGGTTTGCCCTCAAAAATCACGCTGGTCGCGCCAATGGATAGTGGCCCGTAAAGAATAAAGCTGTGCCCGACCACCCAGCCGAAATCACTGGCTGACCAGAACACATCGCCCGGCGCGATATTGTAAATATTTTCCATCGACCAGCTCAGCGCCACCAAATGACCGCCATTATCGCGCACCACGCCTTTTGGAATACCGGTGGTGCCGGAGGTATAGAGAATATAAAGCGGGTCAGTGGCCAGCACCGGCACGCAATCGGGGCGGTTATCGTCGGCGCGGGCTTTTTCCTCTTCCGCCTGCCAATGAAAGTCGCGCCCGTCAATCAGCGCGGCTTCTTGTTGCGGGCGTTGCCAAATAAGACAGGCATCGGGTTTATGTGTGGATAGGTCAATCGCCCCGTCGAGCAGCGGTTTGTAATCGACAATCCGGCCCGGCTCAATGCCGCAAGACGCCGCCAAAATCAGTTTTGGCGTCGCATCATCAATGCGGGTGGCCAATTCAGCTGCCGCAAAACCGCCAAAGACGATGGAATGAACCGCACCGAGGCGCGCGCATGCCAATGCGGCAATCGCGGTTTCCGGTATCATCGGCATATAAATTATCACCCGGTCGCCTTTTTCGACGCCATGCGCCTGCATCATGCCGGCAACCGTCTGCACACGGTCCAAAAGCGCGGCATAGCTTAATGTTTGCTGGCTATCGGTTATCGGGCTGTCATGGATAAAAGCCGGACGGTCGCCGTGACCGGCTTCAACATGGCGGTCGACGCAGTTGAAGCAGCTATTCATCACCCCGTCGACATACCAGCGATCGCCGCTTTCATTGCTTTCGAAAATTTTAACCGGCGGTTTTTCCCAATCGAGGCGTCCTGCTTGTGCAGCCCAAAATCCCTCGCGGTCTTCATCCCAAGCCCGATAAATATCCTGATATGACATAACGCCCCCCACTGATTTCTCTTAAATCGGTTTAGCAAATCTCGTACGGTTTCGCCAGAAGCGCGGCTTGTTTTATCAGTAGGCTTGGGGCAAACTCACAGCAATCGTGGAGGACATTATGAATTTCAAGAATAAGGCCTTAAGTGCCGCTTTGCTGGCTGCTTTTTGCATGCCGGCTACTGCTTCTGCCGGTCCGGAAGACCGCCGCGCATTGTTTGGTGAAACGCATTTGCATACCAATCTGTCTTTTGACGCGTTTATTTTCGGCAATCGTAATGGCCCGGATGCGGCTTATGATTTTGCCAAAGGCAAAGCGATTACCCATCCTCTCGGCTTTGAGATGAAAATTCGCGTGCCGCTTGATTTCCAAGCGGTAACAGACCACGCCGCTTATCTCGGCATGGTACCGGCAATGTTTGACCCTGAAAGTTCGGTGGCAAACCACCCCATTGCGACCAACTTGCGCGAGGCGAAGACATCTCGCGAACGGCGTGCCGCGTTTGGTGGCTTACTGCCTTATATCGGCCAGCAGATTGAAGATGATTTGCTGGATATGAATATTGTGCGCGATACATGGGCTGAAGTTAAAGCCTCTGCCGACCGCAATAATGAGCCGGGCAAATTCACCACTTTCATCGGTTATGAATATACCTCGTCCCAAGAAACATTTGAGAATTTGCACCGTAATGTGATTTTTAAAGGTGATGCGCCGGATGAACCGTTTTCCCGACTGATTTCCATGAATCCAGAAAATCTGTGGCGCTGGATGGACTCCATTCGCGCGCAAGGCATGGACTCGATTGCCATTCCGCATAATTCCAACGGCTCAGACGGTTATATGTTCTGGGACAAGACATATGACGGCAATGAGATTGACGCCGCCTATAGCGCCTTGCGCATGCGCAATGAGCCGCTGGTCGAGGTCAGCCAAGTCAAAGGCACATCGGAAACACATCCTTTGCAAAGCCCGAATGATGAATGGGCGTCGTTTGAAATCATGCCTTATCAAATCGCGACTTGGCGTGAAAGTAAGCCGGACGGTTCTTACGTGCGGCAAGCCTATCGGCGTGGGTTGGAAATGCAGGCAGAAGGTAGGGGCAATCCGTTTAAATTCGGTTTGATATCGGCCTCTGACACGCATGTCTCTGCCGGTGGTTTTGATGAATATGATTATTGGTCAAAAATCGGTGCGGTTGACGGCACCGGTCGTTTGCGCGGCTCGGTTCGCCTGTCTTGGACGCAACGTCTGGCCGCGCAAATTTTCGGCCTGCGTAATTGGTGGACGCAAATCAATACGCCGGAAGCGCAAAGAACAGGCGTGCCGAGCAAAAATCCGTCACCCGGCTATTTGCACATGCAATGGTCCAGCTGGGGTGCTTCGGGTCTGGCCGGTGTGTGGGCGGAAGAAAACACCCGCACATCTATTTTTGATGCAATGCGCCGCAAAGAGACTTTTGGCACCAGCGGCCCGCGCTTGAAAGTGCGCTTGTTTGGCGGTTATGGGCTGAGTGAAAAACTGCTCGATGACCCGCAAATGGTGCGCAAAGCCTATGCACGCGGTGTGCCCATGGGCGGCGATTTGAAAGCCCGTTTGGGCCGTGCACCGGAGTTTCTGCTTTGGGGCACGCAAGACCCGGGCTCTGCGCCCTTGCAACGTTTGCAAATGGTCAAAGGCTGGATGGATGCAAACGGCAAGACGCATGAAAAGGTTTATGACACTGCCTGCGCCGGTGGTGCGGCGGTTGACCCTGAAACCCATCGTTGCCCCGATAATGGCGCGAAAGTGGATATTAGCAGCTGCGCTTATAGTGCCGATAGTGGCGACGGGCAGTTGAAAGCGCATTGGCGTGACCCTGATTATAAGCCGGGCGAAAACGCTTTTTATTATGTCCGCGTTTTGGAAAACCCAACATGTCGCTGGTCGACTTGGGATGCCATTCGCGCCGGTAGCAAGCCCAATCCGGCTTTGGCGGCAACCATTCAGGAGCGTGCCTGGTCGTCGCCTATCTGGCTGGAGCATTAGAGCTTTATGCAAGACCGCGTGCGTAAGCTGGCGCAAGACCGGCTGATTTGGTTCATTATTATAGGGGCTTTGCTGTTCGGTGCTGACCGACTGCTGCAAGCGCGCGAAAACACGGTGATTGCGATTGATTTGCCCTTGGTTGAAAAACTGGTGGCACAATGGGAAGGGCAGGCCAAAAGGCAGCCCAATCCGCGTGAGCTTGATGCGCTGATTGAGGGTTATATTCGCGAAGAGATTTTGGTTCGCGAAGCGGCGCGTCTGGGGCTGGATGATGATGATGTGATTATCCGTCGGCGTCTGGCACAAAAAGTCGAATTTATGATGGCCGATGATATGCCTGACGCGTTGCCTGACAGAGACGCGTTAAAGGCTTTTTTCGATGCCAATCAGCAGCAATATGCACAGCCTGAAAGCCGGAGCTGGCGGCATGTCTTTATTGATGATGAAGGCGAAGCGCAGCAGCTTATGGCGCAGTTGAATAAAAATGAAGCGGCATGGCAAGACAGCGGCCGCCCGTTCATGCTCAATCGCCAATATGCGCGGCAAGATGAATTGGAATTATCGCGCCTTATGGGCACGCAATTCGCCGCCGCCTTATTTGCTGAAGGCGGCAGTGATTGGCGCGGGCCGATACAATCGGCCTATGGCTGGCACATTGTGAAAATCGATGCGCGTTTTGCAGCCAAGCAGGCAGATTTTGACGCGATTATTGAGCGCGTGGCGCGTGATTGGCAAAAAGCCAAACGGCAAGAAGCGATGGCCGTTGCATGGCAAGAATTGCGCGCACGATACCGCGTTGAATTATTGCCGGTCGAAGAGGCAGCGACGGCGCAATGATGCGATATTGGCTCGCTGTTTTTCTGCTGGCTGTTTGCGCCGGTTTTATTTCTCCCGCTTCGGCCCATGAAGTGCGCCCCGGCTATATTGAAATCACCGAAACGGCGCGCGACCGATTTGATGTTGTTTGGAAACAACCGGTGCGCAGTGCCGGTGCGTCGGCGGTTGCCGGGCTTGGGCTGCGGCCGGTATTTCCGCCAAATTGCCGGAGGCTGGGCGACAGTCGCATGCGCCGCCAACCGGGGGCATTGGTCGAAAAATTCAGCCTGACATGCGAAGGCGGCTTGTTTGGCCAATCTATCGGGGTTGAGGGATTGCAGCGCACAATTACTGATGTGTTGGTGCAATTGAGCTTATTGGACGGCGAGCGACACAGCCTGCGTCTTACCGGTGATGCGCCGGTGCAAAAATTCGCCGGTGGCGGGACGTTTCTCATGGCCTATTTCGGCCTTGGCGTTGAACATTTAATCTTCGGCCCTGACCATATTTTATTTGTGCTGGGGCTTATTCTT
>CBFIHY010000038.1:0-11360 GCA_965662315.1 Alphaproteobacteria bacterium | reverse complement strand
GCCTGTCGCGCGCCGTGGTATCCGATATTTCCATGCTGGTTGATTTGCGGATGCGCGAGCAAGGCGGCGATGGCGAATTGCTGAGCCAAATGGCCGGTGATGCGTTTTCCATGTCGGTCGCGTTTTTGCCGGGCGAAAGCCTTCCGCCTGCCGGTGAAGCGCCGGTTGTTGCGCTTCTCTATCAATCGCTATCGCGCGAATTGAGCCAGCAAGTCGGCCGGCCGTTTTGGATTGATACTGAAACATACGAAAATTACGTCGATATTCGGGTGCTGCTGCCCGGCGAAGTGATGCGGGTTTTGGCACAACGCAAAAGGGTTTACGCGACCAATACACATATTTTTATGATTTGGATGGTCGGCACATCGGTAATTTTGCTGGTCGTTTCAGGGGTGTTTTTGCGCAATCAAATCCGCCCTATCCAACGCCTTGCCGAAGCGGCTGAAGAGTTCGGTAAAGGCCGCGATATGCCGAACTTCCGTCCCGCAGGCGCGGCAGAAGTGCGCAGTGCTGCCTCGTCTTTTATTGAGATGCGCGATCGCATTGAACGGCAAATTGAACAGCGCACCACAATGTTGGCCGGTGTAAGCCATGACTTGCGCACGCCGCTGACGCGTTTGAAGTTGCAATTGGCAATGCTGCCGGAAGGGCCGGAAATCGAAGAGCTGAATACCGACATTACCGAAATGGAGGATATGCTTGATGATTATCTGGCTTTTGCACGCGGCTATCAGGGCGAGACCGCCAGCAGCACCGCGCTGACCCCGTTCCTCAAACAAATTCATCATGATGCAGAGCGCCGGTGGCCGAATGTGCAAGTTCGACTGACGCATGAGCTTGAGCAATCCGTGTCGATTAAATCAAATGCGTTTCGTCGCTGTTTGAACAATCTCATAAATAATGCCTGCGCCCATGCGGCGATGGTGCATTTGGCGGCGCGACTGAAAGAAGGCGGCGAAATTATCACCATCACCATTGATGATAATGGCCTCGGCATTCCGGAAAACCGACTTGAAGAAGTGTTCCGGCCTTTCTATCGATTGGATGATGCGCGCAACGCACAAACCGGCGGCACCGGATTGGGACTTGCGATTGCCCGCGATGTGGCGCGCGGCCATGGCGGCGATATTGTTTTATCGAAAAGTGCGCTGGGCGGCTTGCGCGCCGAGATTAGCCTGCCGGTTTAATCGTCTTTCGGCTGACCCAATTCATGCGCCCGATTTGCAGCCGCTTGCGTCGCCCGACGCATCAGTTCACCAAGCCCGTTTGCATCCATCAGTTCGTCCAATGCAGCGGCGGTTGTGCCGCCGGGTGAGGTGACATTAATGCGCAATTGTTGCGGGTTGGCATCATCCGGCTTCAGCATGGCGGCAGAACCGATAATCGTTTGCGCCGCCAATTGCGCTGCCATTTCTTCTGACAGACCAAGATTGACGGCGGCGGCGGCCAGCGCTTCGACCAAATAAAACACATAGGCCGGACCGGAACCGGAAATCGCCGTCACCGCATCAATTTGTTTTTCATCTGACAGCCAGAGGGTTTGCCCAACGGCTGCCAATAAAGCCTCAGCCGCTGCTTTGCGGGCATCATCAGTATCGCTACGTGTATAAAGCGCGGTCATGCCCTCACCGATAGAGGCCGGTGTGTTGGGCATGGTACGCACATAAGAAGGCGCATCACCCAAAAGGCGCGCCAGGGCAGAAATCGGAATACCGGCCATTAATGAGATGACAGTGGTTTGCGCCGATAAATTTTCTGCCAAGGGCGGCAGCACCGTATCAACCATTTGCGGCTTCACGGCCAGTACCAGAATATCCGGCACCGCTTCACCTGTCATATCCGGATTAAGCGACACGCCGAGACTTTTCAGACTGTCATCGGCTTGCGGTTCCTGCACGATAAATTGTGAAGCCGACAGACCGGCATCAAGCCAGCCTTGCAACAGAGCCATGCCCATTTTGCCACAGCCGACCAGCATCAGCTTTTTGTCGGCCAGCAGAGATGTCAGTGAATTAGGCATCACCGCGGGTTTCAAACAGGCTGCTTTGCAGCGCTTCCTGCGGAGAGTGACCGGCCCAGATGAGGAATTGAAACGCCGGAAAAAAGCGTTCGCAGGTCTCAACCGCATGATTGATAAGCTCTTCGCATTGCCCTTCAGACAATCCATGGCCACTGACAAACATGGTGTTGCGGAATAAAATCGCGCCATCACCCGACCAAATATCGAAATGGCCGAGCCAAAGCTGCTCATTAATCAGCGCCAGCAATTCGTGAATATCATTGCGCTTGCCCTTTGGTGCCCGCGTATCCAATACGCTGGCCACGTGCAAGCCGCCCAAATCAGGCCGCCAGCTAATCGCCAAATGATAATCGCAATGACTGCCGGAAAGACAAACATTCATGTCATCTTCCGTCCCACGCTCAAACGGCCACTCGCGCGATGTCGCAAGACCCTCGATTAAATCAATCGGGTGCTCGGCTTCAATTTCATGTGCCGCTGCGCTCATAAGATGACCTCTTCAAACTCATCATTTAGCGGGAGGCGAAATAAATATGCGTCCCTGATGAATTTGAGAGTGTCTGATTCACTGAGTCGTTAAAAGGTGAAAAGCCGAGGCGCTGATTTAATCCACGACCAAAATCGTCATGCAAACCGGCAGTGATTATTTTTGCTTTTTCAGCGCGTCCAATTCGGCCCGTAGAGCGGCATTTTCTTCACGCGCCCGCACAGCCATGTCACGCACCGCTTCAAATTCCTCGCGCGAGACAAGTCCGTTTTCCGTCAGTATCGCATCAAGACGACCGCGCATGGCTTGCTCAACTTCTTCGCGCACGCCTTGTGCCGCAACGCCAAGGCCGGTGGCCAATCCGGTTAAATCATCCAATAGCTTGCTTTTCATGTCACTCATGCGCACAAATTGGCGTCGCCCGTGCTATATTGCAAGCATATTTTAACGCGACAGAAAGACCCTGAGCCTTATGCCCTTCCCTAATATTGATCCGGTGATTTTTGAAATCGGCCCGTTTGCCCTGCGCTGGTATGCGCTGGCCTATATGGCCGGTTTGATTTTGGGCTGGAAGTATATGGTGCTGCTGACCAAGCGTCCGGCACTTTGGCCGCAAGCTGTGCCGGCCAATGAAGAGCAAATAGATGATTTGCTGCTCTGGGTGACGCTGGGCGTTATTCTTGGCGGGCGTATCGGTTATGTCCTGTTTTACAACCTGCCCTATTATCTGGCCAATCCAAGCGCCGCATTGGCCGTCTGGCAAGGCGGCATGGCGTTTCACGGTGGCGCGCTTGGGGTTATTTTGGCGGTGATTTATTTCGCCCGTAAAAACAAAATCCCCCTGCTGTCGCTTGGCGATATGGTGGCAATTACTGTGCCGCTTGGGCTTTTATGCGGGCGATTGGCAAATTTCATCAATGGCGAATTATGGGGCCGTGTCACCGATGTCAGCTGGGCGGTTGTGTTTCCCACCGGCGGGCCATTGCCGCGTCATCCAAGCCAGCTTTATGAAGCGGCTTTGGAGGGCGCTTTACTGCTGGTAGTGCTGAATTTACTGGCTTGGAAATATAAAGCGTTGAGCAAGCCCGGCCTGCTGACCGGATTGTTTCTCATCGGCTATGGCGCATCGCGCTTTCTGGTCGAATATGTGCGCGAACCGGATGCGCATATCGGTTTTATCTTCAACTTCATCACCATGGGGCAAATTCTGTCTTTACCGATGATGTTGGCCGGTGGCGGCTTTATTTACTGGGCAAGCATGCGCAAATCACAGACCCCATAACATCAACATGACAGAACTGAAAAAAATCCTATTGCAAGAGATTGCCGCCAACGGGCCCATAAGTCTGGCTGACTATATGCAGCGCGCCTTGGCCGACCCTGCGCATGGCTATTACATGCAGCGCCGCCCGTTTGGCCGCACGGCTGAAGATGGTGGCGATTTCATTACCGCGCCGGAAGTCAGTCAAATGTTCGGCGAACTGATTGGCGCTTGGCTGGCTGATTTATGGATGCGCATGGGTCAACCCAAGCCATTTTGCTTGGCTGAATTGGGGCCGGGACGCGGCACGCTGATGGCCGATATTTTGCGCGCCGCATCCGTCTTGCCGGAATTTATCGACGCCGCACAAGTGCATTTTATTGAGACCAGTGAGAACTTACGCGACGAACAAAAGAAAGTCGCCCCGCATGCGATTTGGCATGACGATATGTCGTCACTGCCGCCTATGCCGACTTTGTTTGTCGCGAATGAGTTCTTTGATGCGCTGCCGATACAGCAATATAGAAAACAGGCTGATGGCTGGGCACCGATTATGGTGGCGGCCGAAAATACTCAACTGATAATGACGCATGGCGCGATTGAAACTGCCCCATTTAGCAAAGGGCTGACCGCCTGCCTGCCCGATGCAATTGCCGATGATGAAATTGTTGAAAGCTCAGAACCGACAGAAGCGGCAATGACGCAGCTTGCCAATCAAGTAAAGGCGTATGGCGGCGCCGCTTTATTGATTGATTACGGTCACGCGACAGCCGCTTGCGGCGACAGCTTTCAAGCGATGCGCGGGCATGGCTTTGTTGACCCTCTGGCTGAGCCGGGGCTGGCCGATTTAACCGCGCATGTTAATTTTCCGCTACTGGCGCATATCGCTGAAACGCATGGTCTTATTTCTGCACCGATTACCGAGCAAGGAAGGTTTTTGGAAGCCTTGGGCTTGAGCTTGCGAGCGCAACAATTAATGCAATTAAGTCCGGGCCGCGAAATGGATATTCAAGCCGAGCGACATCGATTGGCCGCGCCACAGGAAATGGGCAGCTTGTTTAAAGTGCTGGCTGTCGCGCATGAGGATATGCCGCCGCTTGCCGGTTTTCTGCCCGATAACGATATGGAGGGCGAATAATGGCCGTGCCATCAATACAGCATCCAAGCCTTGCCGCCTTGCCGCACGGCTTTTTCACCCGACAAGGGGGCGTTTCATCAGGCATTTATGACAGCCTGAATATCGGCCTTGGCTCTGATGATACGCGCAGCCATGTGTTGGAAAATCGCGACCGTGTGCGTAGCGCCTTAAACGCCGAAGCGCTTGTTACTGCCTTTCAAACGCATAGCACTGTCACCGCTTTTATTGACGCGCCGCAACATGCGATTGAGGCCGATGCGCTGGTGACCAAAACGCGCGGGCTGGCGATTGGTGCCTTGGCGGCTGATTGCGCGCCGCTTTTATTGGCTGACCAAAATAATGAGATTATCGGCGCGGCGCATAGCGGCTGGCGCGGCGCGTTTGACGGCATTATTGCCAGCGTCGGCAATACCATGCGCGCGCATGGGGCAAAAAACATTCGCGCCATTATCGGCCCGTGTATTTCGCAAAGCGCTTATGAAGTCGGGGCTGAGTTTATCGCCCGCTTCGAAGCCGATTATGCGCAAGATGTCGATTTATTCATCGCTTCCCAAAAAGACGGGCATTTCATGTTTGACCTGCCCGCCTTTGTGCAACGGCAAGCCGCGCGAGCCGATATTGAAGCAGAAATTCTCGGCCCTTGTACTTATGGCGATGAGACGCGGTTTTTCTCTTATCGGCGCACCACGCACAGGCGCGAAGCCGATTATGGGCGGCAAATTTCGGCAATTTGTCTGCCTATGTGAAATTTCTGTGACAGAAACGGGGATAATTATAAAAGGCGATTGGCGAATCTGGCGCCGCTTTGTTATTCAATAATAACTTCAGTTCGGGAGCCGTCGTCATGAAAATTATTGCCGGTAACAGCAATCTACCACTGGCCGAGGAAATCAGCGCCTATTTGAATGTGCCGCTGGCCAAAAGCGATGTGCGTCGCTTTGCAGATAATGAAGTTTTCGTCGAAATTCTTGAGAATATGCGCGGCGAAGATGTGTTTATTGTGCAATCAACATCTTATCCGGCCAATGACCATTTGATGGAATTACTGATTATTATTGACGCGCTGCGCCGCGCTTCAGCCCGCCGCATTACGGCCGTGCTGCCTTATTTCGGCTATGCACGGCAAGACCGCAAGCCGGGGCCGCGGACACCGATTTCAGCCAAGCTGGTGGCCAATCTGATTGAAGCCGCCGGTGCTGACCGTGTGCTGACCTTAGATTTGCACGCCGGACAAATTCAGGGCTTTTTTGATATTCCGACCGATAATCTTTTTGCTGCACCGGTTTTTGTCGATGACATAAAAAATCGCTTTAACGGCGAAAACCTGATGGTCGTCTCGCCCGATGTTGGCGGCGTGGTGCGCACAAGAGCGCTGGGCAATCGGATTGGTGCCGACCTTGCAATTGTAGATAAACGCCGTGAACGCGCCGGTGAAAGCGAAGTGATGAATATTATCGGTGATGTGAGCGAGCGCCACTGCCTGCTGGTTGACGATATTGTCGATAGTGGCGGCACTTTGTGCAATGCGGCGGAAGCATTGCTGAAAAACGGCGCGGCTTCGGTATCGGCCTACATCACCCACGGTGTGTTATCCGGCGAAGCGGTCAATCGGGTAAATAATTCGCAGCTTCAAAAACTGCTGATTACCGATACCATTCAGCCGACTGATGCGATTTTGAACTCGGAAAAATTCGGCGTTATCAAAATCGCCGAGTTGATTGGTGAAGCGATGCGCCGCACCTCTGATGAAAACTCGGTTTCCAGCCTATTTGACTGATTGATTTAGCATTGCGCAGCGCGCTGGGCAGGGCTATAACCCGCACACGATACGGTTTTGCACCCCTGGAGGAAAACCGGTCTGACCGGCTTGGCATGGGCCAAGGCGGGATTTATCGCTAACCAAGGAGACAGTAATGTCTGAGATTTATGAAATTGCCGCTGAAAAGCGGGAACGGGCCGGTAAGGGGATCGCTCGTGCACTGCGTCGTGAAGGACTTGTGCCGGCCGTCATTTATGGGGGAAATAAAGACCCCGAAGGTATCAGCATCACAATCGGTGAAATGAACAAGCTGTTCAACACCGGTCGCTTTTTGAGCACGCTGGTCGATATTGACGTGGAAGGCAAAAAAGAACGCGCCATTGCCCGTGATGTGCAATTGCATCCGGTGCGCGATGACATTCTTCACGCTGACTTTCTGCGCCTCGGTAAAGGCGCGAAAATCGCCGTTGAGGTTGCCGTGAACTTCCTCAATGAAGAAACCTGCCCGGGCTTGAAAATGGGCGGCGTGCTGAACGTTGTGCGTTATACGGTTGAATTGAACTGCCCGGCTGACAATATTCCCGAACGCATCGACCTTGATTTGGCCGAAGCGGAAATGAATGACAGTATTCACATTTCGGAAATTGCTCTGCCGGAAGGCGTAGAGCCGGTGATTTCTGACCGTGACTTTACCATTGCAACCATTGCTGCGCCGGCTGCTCTCAAGAGCGAAGAAGCCGAAGCGGATGAAGATGATGAAGCGGTTGAAGGTGAAGAAGGTGCTGCTGAAGAGGGCGGCGATGACGAGGGTGGCGAAGAGTAATCTTTGCCGCATCTCCCATAGCGGGGGACTGTCATGAACGTTTTTATAGGCCTCGGTAATCCGGAAGCGAAATACGCCAAGAACCGACATAATATCGGCTTCATGGTGATTGACGCTCTGGCCGAGGCCTATTCTTTTGATCCGTTCAAAGAAAAATATCACGGCTTGCTGGCTGAGGGGCGCATCGGCACTGAAAAAGTGCTGCTGCTGAAACCGCAAACTTTCATGAATAAAAGTGGTGTCAGCGTTTCCGAAGTGGTCAATTTTTATAAGCTGGATGGCAGTCAAATTGTCGTCTTCTATGATGAACTTGACTTGCCGCCCGGTAAACTGCGTATGCGCCGTGGTGGCGGGTTCGCCGGCCATAACGGGCTAAAATCGATTAACGCGCATATGGGTTCAGATTTCCGCCGCGCCCGCCTTGGCATTGGCCATCCGGGCGACAAAGCCAAAGTCAATAAGCATGTGCTTGGCGACTTCGCCAAATCAGATGCCGCATGGCTGCAAGATTTCATTTCTGCCTTATGCGAGCATGCGCCGCTATTGGCATCGGGCGAAGACGCCACCTATCAAACCCGTGTGGTCGAGGCCATGCAAACGCTAGAAACGCCGAAGGAGTAAGCCATGGGCTTTAAATGTGGCATTGTCGGTCTACCGAATGTCGGTAAATCAACCCTGTTTAACGCGCTGACCAAAACCGCCAGCGCGCAAGCGGCTAATTTCCCGTTTTGTACGATTGAGCCGAATGTCGGTGATGTCGCTGTGCCCGATGAGCGGCTCGACCGGCTGGCTGATATTGCGCAATCAACCAATCGTATACCGGCACGACTGAGTTTTGTTGATATTGCCGGACTGGTGCGCGGCGCGTCTAAGGGCGAAGGGCTGGGCAATCAGTTTCTTGCCAATATTCGTGAAGTTGACGCCATTGCCCATGTGCTGCGCTGTTTTGAAGATGGCGACATCACCCATGTTGAAGGCAAAATTGACCCGCTGGCCGATGCCGATACGGTGGAAACCGAACTCATGCTGGCCGATTTGGAAAGCCTTGAAAAACGCGAGAGCGGTTTGCGCAAAAAAGCCGCTGCCAAAGACAAGGAAGCCTTGGCTGAATTGGAATTGGTCGATTTGGCACTGGCCGAATTGCGCGAAGGACGCCCGGCGCGCAAAGCTGATATTCCTGAAGGCCGCGAACGCGACTATAAGAACCTGCAACTCATCACCTCAAAGCCGGTGATTTATGTTTGCAATGTGGAAGAAGAAAGCGCCGAAAACGGCAACGGCCTGTCGGCTAAAGTGGCTGAAAAGGCGGCGGCTGAAAACGCTGAAGCGGTGGTTATTTCCGCCCGTATTGAAGAAGAATTGGCTCAGCTTGATGATGCTGAGCGGCTGGAATATCTCGAGACTTTGGGGCTGGAAGAACCGGGACTGAACCGGCTTATTCGCCAAGGTTATGCGCTTTTGGACCTGATTACCTATTTCACCGCAGGCCCGAATGAGAGCCGCGCTTGGACGGTAAAACGCGGCACTGCCGCACCGCAAGCGGCGGGTGTCATTCATACTGATTTTGAGCGCGGCTTCATTAAAGCCGAGACCATCAGCTATGGCGACTATACCGAACATGATGGTGAAACCGGCGCGCGCGACGCCGGTCGGTTACGCCAAGAAGGCAAAGATTATGTCGTCGAAGACGGCGATGTAATGCTGTTCCGGTTTAACGTTTAAGCAGCCAATCGGCGCAAACCGAAAACCCCGCCCTGTTTCCAGAGCGGGGTTTTGAATTGTCGCTGCACCAAACTTTAAATTCACGGGTGCTTTTGGTTCGTCTCGGCAACCGGACTTCGCCCGCTCGCCTCGCTTGGACAAGGCGCACCGTGCTAGCCCTTCTGGCTAGCGGGTGCTTTTAGTCAATGCTGGTCAGCCCAAATTTTACGCATTGAGAAGAACATTAATCCGGCAAAAATCGTCAGATAGATAAGCACCATAAAGCCCATACGCTTGCGCTCTTCCAATTCCGGCTCTGCCGTCCAATTAAGGAAATGCGTCACATCCATAGACATTTGTTCAACCGTTGCTTTGGTGCCGTCGCTATATTCGACAAGCTCTTCCAGCAGCGGCGCCGGCATGGCGATTTTGCCACCGGCCATATACGGATTGTAATAAAGACCGGCGCGCAGCTCCATGCCTTCCGGCGGGTCTTCATAACCGCTCAACAGTGCGTGAATATAATCAGCGCCACCGCCGCGTGCTTTGTTAATCAAAGACAGGTCCGGCGGATATGCGCCACCATTGGCAGCGCGGGCAGCGTTTTCATTCGGGTAAGGTGACGGGAATTTATCTTTCGGCAGCGCGTCACGTTCAAACATATCGCCATAATCATCCGGTCCATCTTCGACCAGATATTCTTTGGCAATTGCTTTCACTTCAGCTTCGCTAAATTCCGGTCCGCCGGGCTGTGCCAAATTGCGGAAGGCAATCTGGTTCAGCGAATGGCAACCGGCGCACACTTCTTTATAGACTTGGAAGCCACGGCGCAGCGCGTCACGGTCATACGTGCCAAACAAGCCGTTAAAGCTCCAATCCATCGCTGCCGGTGTTTTGGCGTCACCGGCTGCATTTAGCGGTGATGTGAGGCTGAAGGCCAACACAGCCGCACCCAGCGTAGCTTTCATTGCAGAACGCATCATATTCATTCCCCCTCAAGCCTATTCGGCAGGTTGTGCGCCGAGCACCGGTGACGAAATACTTTCGGGCACCGCTTTTGGCTTCTCAATGATGCCCAAGACCGGCAGGACGACCAGGAAGTGAGCGAAGTAATAGAATGTGCCGATACGCGCCAGCACGATGTAAATACCCTCAGCCGGCATAGCGCCCAAATAGCCGAGCAACAGGCAGTCCAGCACCAGAAGCGCATAGAACTGACGGAATAGCGGGCGGTAGCGGGCTGAACGGACTTTTGATGTGTCCAACCATGGCAGCAAGAAGAGAATGAAAATCGCGCCAAACATCAGCAATACACCGCCCAGCTTATCAGGCACGGCGCGCAAAATGGCGTAGAACGGCAGCAAATACCATTCCGGCACAATATGCGCCGGTGTGACCAGCGGATTGGCTTGGATATAGTTGTCTGCATGGCCCAGCACATTTGGTGCAAAGAAGATGAAATAAGCGAATAAAATCAGGAACAGGGTCAGTGCGAAACCGTCTTTCACCGTGTAATACGGGTGGAACGGCACTGTGTCCTGCTTGCTTTTGACTGAAATACCGATCGGGTTGTTATTGCCCGGCACGTGCAGCGCCCAAATGTGCAAAATAACCACACCGAAAATCAGGAACGGGATCAGATAATGCAGTGAGAAGAAACGGTTCAGCGTCGGATTATCGACCGAATAACCGCCCCATAGCCAGATAGCAATGTTTTCGCCAATCAGCGGAATGGCACCGAACAGATTGGTGATAACAGTGGCGCCCCACAGGCTCATTTGGCCCCATGGCAGCACATAACCCATAAACGCCGCAGCCATCATCAGCAGGTAAATGATAACGCCCAAAATCCACAATACTTCGCGCGGCGCTTTATATGAGCCGTAATACAGGCCGCGGAAAATATGGATATAGACGGCGATGAAGAACATCGACGCGCCATTGGCGTGAATATAACGAATGAGCCAGCCATAATTCACATTGCGCATAATGTGCTCAACCGAGTTGAACGCAAAATCGACATGCGGTGTGTAATGCATGGCCAAAATAATGCCGGTGATGATTTGCGTCACCAAGCAGAAGGTCAGAATGCCGCCGAAAGTCCACCAGTAATTGAGGTTTTTCGGGGTCGGATAATCAACAAAGCTATCATGCGCCAAACGCAAAATCGG
>CBFIHY010000037.1:0-11463 GCA_965662315.1 Alphaproteobacteria bacterium | reverse complement strand
GAGGTAACAATATCGCCCGGCCGTTGCGCATTGCCGTCGGGCATGTTTTCAACCAGACCCAAAATGCCGACCGCATTCACCTTGGCTTTGCGGCTGGCCAAGGCATGCATCAGGCCGGTCACCGCAGCAGCGCCGCCCATATCGCCCTTCATATCTTCCATACCACCGGCAGGCTTAATGGAAATGCCGCCCGTATCAAAGCACACGCCTTTACCGACAAAAGCCACAGGCTGCTTGGTTTTGGCCGCGCCTTGCCATTGCATGATAACCATTTGGCTGGGCTGCACACTGCCCTGTCCAACGCCAAGCAATGAGCCCATACCGAGTTTTTTCATTTGTGCTTCGCTCAGCACTTCTACTTTAACGCCGAGCTTGGTCAGCGCTTTGGCGCGCTTGGCAAATTCAGGCGGTGTCAAAATATTGGACGGCTCATTAACCAAATCGCGCGCGACAATCGTGCCATCAGCTACCGCTTTTAATTCAGCATAAGCCTTTTTGGCGGCCGCGCTGGCTTTGGTTGCGACGGTCAGCTTTTTCGGGCCGCCTTTGGTTTTGTTTTTCGTCTTATATGTTTCAAACTTATAATCGCGCAAAAACGCACCAACCGCGGCGCGTGCTGCAATCTCGCCATCGGCAACATTGCCGCCCATCGGCTCCAGCAAGAAAGTCACATTGCCTTCGGCCTTTTCGACCGCGCCCAAAGCCGTGCCGCCCATTTTTTCTGCGTCAGAAGCGGACAGTTTTTTGCCATTGCCCACACCCAGAACGACAATCCGGTCGAGGTCAGATTTAGCCGGTGCGAGCAGTGCGAACATGGAGGCAGGCTTGCCCTTGAACTGTTTGATTTTCATCGCCTTGCTGATAGCGCCGCCGATTTTCTTATCCAATTGCTTGCCCAGCGGGCCAAGCTTGCCACCGTCTGTTGCGGTGATAATGAGCGAGCCTTTTTCCGGCAATTTATCTGTAGCGAAACCGATTGTCAGGGGCATTTTTTTCTCCGAATTCTAGGGGGCTTGAACTGTTGTCTTGTTACCAACATTATGGCGTAAATATCTGGTCGTCCACTGTCATTTGAGATATGAGTTGAAACTCTGATATGTCATTTCGACACACAAAAACGAGTCAAAAATGAAATTTGTCACCCGATTGTTTTTCCTTTGCCTACTATTGGCCGGTGCGCCCATGAATGGCCATACGCGCGATGTCGAGGGCATTGCCGCGATTGTGAATGATCAAGTCATCTCGCTTTATGATGTCGACCAAAGGGTTGACTTATTTTTTGTCACCTCAGGTATTGAAAAAACGCCGCAAATGATTGAGCGCATGCGCGAGCAGGTTTTGCGCTCTCTGGTTGATGAGAAGCTGCAAATGCAAGAAGCGCAGCGGGTTGAAATTAGCATTGAGCCTGAAGCGATTGACGAGCGGATGGAATTGCTGGCCAAACAAGACGACCGCACGCTGGACGGTATTAAGGAATTCCTCGAAGAGAAAAATATCGAAGAGGAAACGCTGGCTTCGCAAATTCGTGCCGAGCTGGCATGGCAGCAATTTGTCCGCCGCAGTTTTGGTGGCCGAATTAAAGTCGGCGACCGCGAGATTGATGAGCAATATGAAAAAGCCGTGCAAGCGGTCAATCAGACGCGCTATCTGGTCAGTGAAATTCTGCTCAATCTCGATAGTTTTGCCACCGAGGATGATGTGCGGCAAATATCCGGACAGATTGTCCAACAATTGCAAGCCGGTGTCAGCTTTCCGGCTTTGGCGCGACAGTTTTCAATTGCACCGACCGCGGCGCGCGGTGGCCAATTGGGCTGGATTTCGGCCGACCAGCTGAACCCGCGCTTGGGACAAGTGGTGCGCCAAATGCAGGTTGGGCAAATTTCCCAACCGATACCAACAACCGCCGGTGTCTATATTTTGGCGCTGGCCGATAAACGCTCCGGTGGCGTGTCGCCAGAAAAGAATAAATTCGATGTGCTGACAGCCAGCTTCCCAAAAACCGTCAAGCGAAAGCGGATTGATGAATTTGTTGCCGAATTCAGAACCTGTCGCCGCGCCCAAGCTGCTGCCAAGAAACTGAAGGCCGGTGTCACCCGCAGCGGCCTGAAAGAATTAAGGCAATTGCCGCGACCGGTGATTATCGCCGTGGCGGAACTGGAAGCCGGTGAGGTTGCCATGCCGCAAGATGCCGGTGATACGACCAATGTTTATGTGGTTTGCGACCGTAAAGATGATCTTGGCGTGGAGATTTCGCGCGATGAAATTGCCGATAATATTTTCTCGCAACGCATCTCCATTATGGCGCGGCGTCACTTGCGCGATTTGCGCCGTGATGCGGTTGTGGAATATCGCTAAATGCAAGATGACGGCCTGCCGCCGCTACGCGACGTTATTTCCGCCTATAGCCTGAAGGCGGATAAAAAATTCGGCCAGAATTTCATCCTCGATTTAAATCTGACGCGACGCATCGCCCGACAGGCGGGCAATATAACGGATTGCGATGTGGTGGAAATCGGCCCCGGCCCCGGCGGTCTGACGCGCGGCCTGCTGATGGAAGGCGCGCGCAAAGTGCATGTGATAGAGGCCGATGAGCGGTTTTTACCGGCGCTTGAAGATATTGCCGCCGCTTATCCGAACCGGCTGAATATTGTGCAAGGCGATGCGCTGGCAATAAATCCGAAATCCCTGGCCGATGGGCCTTATCGTATCGTTTCAAACCTGCCCTATAATATAGGCACAACATTATTGACCGATTGGCTGGATGGCGGCTGGCAAGACGATGTTTGGCGGCCCGGTTTTTTGTCAATGACGCTGATGTTTCAAAAAGAAGTGGCGCAGCGCATTACCGCTGCAACCGGCGATAAGCATTTCGGGCGATTGGCGGTGCTGGCCAATTGGCTATGCGACACGCAATTGGCTTTTGACGTCGATAGGCAAGTTTTCGTGCCGCCGCCGAAAGTCACCTCGGCGATTGTGCATTTGACACCGCGCCGCGCGCCAAGCGCCGAAGCGAACCCGAAAATATTGGCTAAACTGACCGCCGCGGCATTTGGGCAGAGGCGGAAAATGTTGCGCGCCAGCATGAAACAGATATGCTCAGAACCGAATAAGCTTCTCGCCGAAGCGGGCATTGATGAGACCGCGCGGGCCGAAGTTTTACAAATTGAAGAATTTTGCAGGCTCGCACGCCTGCTGGCAGACCAATAGTTTGAGGGAGATGCGACTATGAAAAGCCAAGCCATTACCGAATATGGTGCCGCACTGGAAGCGGTGGAAAGCGAAACCCCGCAGCCAAGCGGATGCGAAGTGCTGGTTGAAATCAGCCATTGCGGCGTTTGCCATTCCGATGTGCATTTTCATGACGGCCATTTCGATATGGGTGGCGGCAATAAATTGGATGTGCGTGGCGCGCGCCAAACCCCGTTTACTCTTGGCCATGAGATTGAAGGCACGGTTGCCGCTATCGGCCCTGATGTGAAAGACGTGAAAGTCGGCGAGCGCCGGGTTGTTTATCCTTGGATTGGCTGCGGCAATTGCAATGATTGCGATAATGGCCGCGAGCAATTGTGCAATGGCCGCGCGCTTGGCGTTAATTTGCCGGGCGGTTTTTCAACCCATTGTCTGGTGCCGCACGAACGCTATTGCCTTGATGCAGAAGGCATCGCGCCCGGCCTCGCCAGCACTTATATGTGCTCCGGCATCACTGCCTATTCGGCATTGAAATATTTGGATACCGGCGATAGCGGCGAACCGGCCTTGATTGTCGGGCTGGGCGGCGTTGGCATGATGGCGCTTCAATTCGCGCTGGAAATGTTTGATGAGGCACCGATTGTCGCTGACCTTGACGATAATAAGCTGCAAGCAGCTATGGGTGCCGGTGCCAAGGCGGCCTATAATCCGGGCACAGAAGGCGATTTGAAAAAATTGCTGGCAGATACCAATGGCGGTGTCGCCGGTGCGGCAGACTTTGTCGGTGCAGAAGGCTCTTTGCAGTTTGCCACCGGCGCGTTGCGTCGCGGTGGCGAAGTGAAAATCGTCGGCTTGTTTGGCGGCGCGTTCACCCAACCGATTCCAATGTTCCCATTCCGCGCCATGTCCATTGGCGGCTCAATGACCGGCACATTGGCCGATACGATTGAGATGCTGGAAATCGTCAAAGCCGGTAAAATCAATCCGATACCAGTGGAAACACGCGCCATGAGTGAAGCCAGCCGCACATTGGATGATTTGCGCGAAGGCAATATTATCGGCCGTGTGGTGTTGGAAAACTAGCGCGGCACGCCCGTTACAGGGCTTCGCGTAAGGTCTTTACAAAATCGGACAAGCCGGTTTGGCGTCCACGCTTCAGGCGTTCTGAGGTCAAAATGGCGCGCACTTGCGCCAGACTGGCCTCGGCGTCTTCATTGACGATAATATAATCATATTCAGGGTAATGGCTGATTTCATCTGAGGCTTTGGCCATGCGCGAAGCAACAACATCGGCGCTGTCTTGCGCGCGGCTGTTTAGCCGCTTTTCAAGCTCGGCGGCAGTTGGCGGCAATATGAAAACCTTGACCAAATCATCAGCCGCCGCTTCTTGTAATTGCTGCGTGCCCTGCCAATCAATATCAAACAGCACATCGCGCCCCTCCGACAGCGCCTGCGCCACCGGCGCGCGCGGCGTGCCATAATAATTATCGAATACTTTGGCATGTTCCAATAAATCGCCGCGATTGCGCATTTCACCAAACGCTTGTGTATCAACAAATTGATAATCCGTGCCGTCAACTTCGCCGGGCCGTGGCTTGCGCGTGGTGACCGATACCGACATGGCAATATTGTCATCGCTGGCCAATAAACCGCGCGCCAAAGTGGTTTTACCGGCCCCTGAGGGGGATGATAATACCAACATTAAACCGCGGCGGTTAATAGCAGATGACATAGCGGCCTCTCGAATCAAATCGCATAAGCTCGACTATACACTATCTACGATTTTGCTTTTCGATTTGCCGCCACTGACGGACGTTTTTATTATGCTCGGCCAGCGTTTCAGCAAAAGCATGGCCACCGCTACCATCAGCGACAAAATACAAGGCTTTGCTGTCCGCCGGATTAAGCACGGCAGCAATGGAAGCGCGCCCAGGATTGGCAATCGGGGTCGGTGGCAAGCCGTTAATGCGATACGTATTATAAGCTGTCTTGCGGCGAATTTCGCTGCGCCGTATCGGCCGACCGAGCTTTCCTTGACCGCCGACAATGCCATAAATAATCGTCGGATCGGATTGCAGGCGCATCCGCTTTTTCAGCCGATTGACGAAAACCGCCGCCACTAAGGGGCGCTCTTCAGCAACACCGGTTTCACGCTCAACAATCGACGCCAGAATAATCGCTTCGCGCTTCGATTTTATCGGTAAGTTTTTTTGGCGTTTTGGCCATAGCGCCTCAATCACCCGCTTTTGGTCGGCTTGCATTTTGGCCAATAGAGCAGCGCGGCTCATCCCGCGCGCCACATTATAGGTTTCGGGCAAAAGACTGCCTTCCGGCGGAATGGCGGCCGTGCCACTGAGCACGGTTTCGGCATTTAACTGTTTGACGATTTGTGTGCTGGTCAGCCCTTCGGCAAAGGTAATCGGATGCAGCACCACATCGCCACCGGTGATGACCGCCAGAATATCCGGCATATTTGCGCCTGCCGGAATATCATACTCGCCGGCTTTCAACCGCGCCGATTGCCCGCTTAACCGCACATAAACCCGAAACAAGAACTGACTGCGCAGCGCATTGGCAGCGTCCAGCCGGTTGGCAATAGCGCGCGAAGAAGAACCCGCCTCAACAATTATTCGCTTGGTATCAGCATGCGGGCCGGGCAGAAAAACCAAGCCGATAATGACAGTAAGTGTCACACCGCCGAGCACTGCGGCAAGTATCAGAGATCCACGAAATTTCAATAAAAGCTGTTTGAAGCGGTCCAAACTCACGCGGCCAATCTATTCAACGGCCTTGAAAACCAGCGACGCATTGGTGCCGCCAAAACCAAAGCTGTTTGACAGCACCGCTTTGACGTTTCGCTCTTGCGCCTTATGCGGCACCAGATTAATCGGCGACGCAATGGATGGATTATCGAGGTTAAGGGTCGGCGGCACGATATTATCGCGCATCGCCAAAATCGAGAAAATCGCTTCAACCGCGCCGGCGGCACCAAGCAAATGACCAATGGCCGATTTGGTCGATGACATATTCAAGCCATCTGCCGCACCGCCGAATAAACGCTCAACCGCCTTCAGCTCAATCTCATCGCCCAAAGGCGTTGAGGTGCCATGCGCATTGACATAGCCGATATCTTCCGGCGACAGGCCGGAGCGTTTTAATGCCGCTTGCATGGAGCGATAGCCGCCGGAACCGTCTTCGGCCGGTGAGGTAATGTGAAACGCATCACCCGATAGGCCATAGCCAACGACTTCTGCATAGATTTTCGCACCGCGTGCTTTCGCGTGCTCATATTCTTCCAAAACGACAATGCCTGCGCCCTCGCCCATTACAAAGCCGTCGCGGTCTTTATCATAAGGGCGTGAGCCTTTTTCAGGCGCGTCGTTAAAGCCGGTGGAAAGCGCGCGGCATGCGGCAAAACCGGCAATGCCCAAGCGGCAAATCGCCGATTCAGTGCCACCGGCAACCATCACATCGGCGTCATCCAACATAATTAACCGCGCCGCATCACCAATCGCATGCGCGCCGGTTGAACACGCGGTTACCACCGCATGATTGGGGCCTTTCAGCCCATGCTTAATCGAAATTTGGCCACCGGCCAGATTGATTAAGGCACCGGGAATAAAAAACGGGCTGAGGCGACGCGGCCCGCGGTCACGAACCGTAAACGCGCCATCTTCAATACCTTGCAAACCACCAATACCGGCACCGACCAAAACGCCGGTTCGATATTGCTGCTCATCTGTTTCGGGGCTGTAGCCGCTATCGGCCAATGCCATGTCGCTGGCCGCCATTGCATATATGATGAAATCATCCATGCGTTTTTGCTCTTTTGGCGCAACATATAAATCAGGGTTAAACCCGTCTTCGCTATCGTCAGATGCGCGGTCGATATGACAGGCAATCTGACAAGGCAAATCCGACACGTCGAAACCGGTCATCGGACCGGCTCCCGACTCGCCTGCAATCAGCCTTTGCCAGCTTTTTTCTGCAGTTTCGCCAAGTGGATTAACCGAGCCAATGCCGGTTACAACGACGCGTCGCATGCTTGGAAAGCCTTACTTGGCTTGCTCGATGAATTTAACTGCGTCGGCAACAGTCAGAATTGTTTCGGCAGCGTCATCAGGAATTTCAATGCCAAACTCTTCTTCAAAAGCCATAACCAGTTCAACCGTATCAAGGCTATCAGCACCCAGATCGTCAATGAAGCTGGCTGCTTCAGTTACGTCACCGGCATCAACACCAAGATTTTCAACAACGATTTTCTTAACGCTTTCGGCAATATCACTCATGATAAGCTCCTTCATATTTAGCCGTTCGAATGATTTTGAACAGCGATTCCCATCATCGAGACAAGCATGTTTACCACACTTGAGATTTCCCTATCACCCTTTGCGGCATGTGTCTACATACCAAAAAGGGATTTAAATCATCGCCATGCCGCCGTTTACATGCAGCGTTTGGCCGGTCATATAAGCCGCTTCATCGCTGGCTAAAAACAGACAAGCGGCGGCAATATCATCACCACTGCCCAAACGACCGGCAGGTATTGCGGCGGTCAGCGCCTCTTTTTGCTCATCCGGCAAAACATCTGTCATTGGCGTAGCGATAAACCCCGGCGCAACGCAATTTACGGTAATGCCGCGACTGGCGACTTCTTGCGCCAATGATTTTGACATGCCGATCATGCCGGCTTTGGTGGCGGCATAATTGGCTTGCCCCGGATTGCCGGTGACGCCAACCACGGAGGTAATTCCGATAATGCGACCATGGCGGCGCTTCATCATACCGCGCAAAGCGGCACGAATGAGCCGGAAACCCGATGTCAGATTGACCGCCAGAACCGCTTCCCAATCTTCATCTTTCATCCGCATGGCCAAATTATCACGCGTGATACCGGCATTATTGACCAGAACATCCAGCCCGCCCATTGCCTCTTCGGCTTTGGCGGCCAATTCGGCAGCCCCATCGGCGGTTGATAAATCAGCCACCAGCACATGCGCGCCCTCGCCCAACTCATCGGCCAGTTCTTGCAACACCGCCTCGCGCGTGCCGGCCAAACCGACATTGGCACCGGCGGCGTGCAATGTTTTGGCAATATCGCGGCCAATGCCGCCCGATGCACCGGTTACCAGTGCGTTTTTTCCGCTCAAATCAAACATGGCTGCTCCCCAATTTCTGTCGGCTTATGCGCTCAACTTATTTTGGCAGTTTATGCCAAAAAAGCTTCAATATCATCCGGCGTATTCAACGCCTTGGCGGCCAGTCTTTTGTCAATCCGTTTGGCCATGCCGGTCAACACTTTGCCGCTGCCGACTTCGACCAAGTCAGTGACGCCCTTATCAGCCGCCCAAATCATCGACTCGCGCCAGCGCACAGAACCGGTGACTTGCTGCACCAATAAATCGCGAATGGCGTCCGGCTCGCTTACCGCCTCCGCCGTAACATTGGCAATGAGCGGCACAATCGGCGCTGAAATTTTGGTTTCTTGCAAAGCGGCCTGCATTTCTTCGGCCGCCGGTTGCATTAATGCGCAATGAAACGGCGCGCTCACCGGCAATTCCATCGCCCGTTTGGCACCGCGCTCTTTGGCCATTTCGCAGGCCCGTGCCACCGCCGCCGCATGGCCGGAAATAACCACTTGCCCAACCGCATTATCATTGGCTGCGCCGCAAATTTCGTTATCAGTGGAAGCTTCGGCTGCAACCTCAGCCACCACGTCAAAGTCCAGGCCCAATAAAGCCGCCATCGCGCCGACACCCACCGGCACAGCGCGCTGCATGGCTTGGCCGCGCAATTTCAACAAGCGCGCCGTATCTTCAATTTGCAAAGCCCGCGCCGCCGTCAACGCTGCATATTCACCCAAACTATGACCGGCAACAAAAGACGTCGTCGCCTTTAAATCAAAGCCGCGCGCTTCCAATATTTTTAGGGTCGCAACAGAAACCGCCATTAATGCCGGTTGCGCGTTTTCGGTAAGCGTCAACTCATCTTCCGGCCCGTTCCACATCAAGTCTGACAGGTTTTGCCCTAAAGCGTCGTCCACCGCTTCAAATACGTCACGAGCTTCGCCATATGCCTCGGCCAGTGCCTGCCCCATGCCAACCGCTTGGCTGCCTTGCCCGGGGAATATTAAAGCTTGTGTCATGGCGGTCTCCCTTTTGATTGCCTCATCTTTTACGGGTTGAAAACGCGCTTGCCAAGCCCCGTCCGGCATAGTAATACCCCCCTATTGCTTTCGGCTGGGGGCTGAAAGGATAGAGCATTCGATGGTCGAATGTTTAGGAATGGTCCGGTATCCCTTGTCCCCGCTCTCGCGTGTCTGTGAGCCTCTCCCCTTTTGGGGGTTCGCTCGCAAGAGGCTCGGCGCCGAAAAAACAAGGAGAGAGGCTATGGCTCTATACGAGCATGTGTTTATCGCACGCCAAGATATTTCTTCGCAGCAAGTCGAAGGTCTCATCGATATGATGCAGGCTGTGCTGGAAGAAAGTGGCGGCAAAATTACCAAGACCGAATATTGGGGTCTGAAATCTTTGGCTTTTCGCGTGAAGAAAAACCGCAAAGGCCATTATTCATTGCTGAATATTGACGCCAGCCATGAGGCTGTTTCTGAAATGGAACGTCGTATCAGCCTGAATGACGATATTATCCGCCACATGACATTGCGTGTCGATGAGCATGAGGCTGATGAGTCCATTCAAATGCGTAATAAAAATCGTGACGAGCGCCGTAGCTCTCGTCGCGATGATGGTCCGCGCGAAGGAGGAGACAAATGAGCCAAGGTCGTCGCCCATTCGGTCGCCGTCGCAAGTCATGCCCGTTCTCGGGTTCCAATGCGCCGGTCATTGACTATAAAGATACCCGCCTGCTGCAACGTTATGTTTCAGAACGCGGCAAAATCGTACCGCGCCGTATCACGGCCGTTTCAGCCAAGAAGCAACGTGAATTGGCCCGTGCCATTAAGCGTTCACGCTATCTTGCCCTGATGCCGTATACGGTTGACCAATAAGATAAGCGGCGGTTGCGCCAGATGGCTCAAACCCTGCTTTTGCGAATAATTCTTGCGGCGATCGGCAGTTTCGTGCTGTTCGCCGCAATTTTTTTAATGCCGTTTTCAGCCTTGCCGCTGGCCGCTATCGGTCTTGCTTATGGCGTGGCGCAAGCATTTTTGGTGGCTGTTGCCGCCGCCCTGCTGACAGCGATAATTTTGACCCCGCCCTTGGCGATTGTTTTTGCCATTAGTTTTTTACTGCCGACTGTTTTACTGGTGCGTCAATCATTACTATCGCGCCAATTAAACAATGGCGGCTATCAGTTCTTTCCACTCGATAATTTGATTTTGCTGGCCTTGGCAATGACCGGCCTCGGCACGGTGCTGATTTTTCTGGTTACCGGTGGTTCTGAAGGCTTGCCGCAAGCCTTTGCCAATGCGATGCAATCCTCGCCTGAAATTCGAACCGCGTTAATGCAGGTCTATTCACTGAGCAATGACGAAGAGATTTTTTGGGTGGCCAATCTGATGCTGATTACCGGCTTTGCCAGCTGGCCGCTTATGCTTTTGGGCAATATGCAAATCGCGCAAGCTCTATTAGTTAAATCAGACCGCAATTTACGTCCGGCAGATAATTATGACCATTTGCAATTGCCGCTTTGGCTGGTCGGACCGCTTGGCTTTTTCATGGCCGTGGCGGCTTTTGGCACAGGCTGGCTGGCCTCGCTTGGTGCATCTTTGGCGGCAATTATTTTCGCCGGATATTTTTTATTGGGTTTAGCGATTATTCATGCTATCTCCCGCCACTGGAATGGACGCGGGTTTATTTTGGCCGCGTTATATTTCCTGATTTTCGTGATGGCTTGGCTGATTATCCCCATTAGCCTAATGGGCCTCTTGGACACGCGTTTTAATTTTAGACGCCTGCACAAAGCCGCTGACAAGTCGTCTGACGCAGAAGGGGATGAGGAGTAAAACCAATGCAAATTGTATTGCTTGAGCGCATTGCAAAGCTTGGACAAATGGGTGACGTCGTTACCGTAAAAGACGGCTATGCCCGCAATTATTTACTGCCGCAAGGCAAAGCCATGCGTGCCAATAAAGCCAATCTTAAGCGTTTTGAACAAGACCGCGCACAATTGGAAGCACGCAATCTGGAACGCAAAGCCGATGCCGAGGCCGTCAATGCCAAATTGAACGGCGAGAGCTTTGTGGTTATTCGCCAGTCCGGCGATACCGGCCAGCTTTACGGCTCAGTGACTACACGCGATATTGCTGAACTACTG
>CBFIHY010000036.1:0-11482 GCA_965662315.1 Alphaproteobacteria bacterium | reverse complement strand
AAGACCATATCGGTTTATCGCCAAGCGACTTGGCTGACGGGCAGGTCGAAAATGAAAAATTGAGTTTGGCAGATAGCTTGCGGCTGGTGGTCTCGCCTTGGCCGCTCATGGATTTACACGCCTATGTCTCAAAGCAAGCATCGCCGCCGCAAGACATGTCGGTGGCGCAATCCGTGCTGGTTTATCGCGATGCCGATTATGCCGTGCATCCGGTTTTGCTGCCGTGTGGCGGTGACAAATTATTGGCCGCGCTGATGGACGGGCAATCTTTGGCCGCCGCGGCCGAGATAGCTGAGACTGACGGGCTGGATGAAGCGGGCATGGTCGAGGTGTTTTCTTTGCTGGTGCAAAACGGCTTGATTACCGGCCGCGCTGAAATTTCTGATTGAGGGGAATGGAATGATGTTTTTTCTGACAATTTACCGCGATGTGACCATAGCTATCGCGATGCGGACGGCAGGCTGGCTCTTGCCGCTCGGTGCGCGCTTTACATTTGCCGCTGTGTTGCTGGGCTATTATTGGGCCTCCGGCTTGACTAAATTCTCAGATGGATTTTTCGGCTTTTTGCAGCCCAGCTTCGGCGCCTATTACCAAATCGTGCCGAAAGTGGCCGAGGCCGCGCAATATGACCCGCAAATGATTTCGGCAGCTTGGTATCCTTTGGTGCTGTTTGGCAGTTGGGCTGAAATTATTCTGCCCTTGTTGATTTTGCTCGGTCTGTTCACGCGCGGCGCGGCGCTTGGCATGATTGGCTTTATTATTGTGCAATCGCTGACCGATATTTTCGGCCATCAGGTCGACAGCACGGCGATTGGCGGTTGGTTTGACCGCGCTTCTGATGCGCTGATATTGGACCAGCGTCTGCTTTGGGTGTTTTTGCTTTTGGTGTTGGTCGTGCAGGGCGGGGGCCGTTATGCGCTCGACCATGTGCTGAAAATAGATAAAAAGCCCGAATAATCGGGATAAGCAAAGGAGCCTTTGCATAATTGCAAGTTTGCGTATTTGCAGATAAACTATTGCGATTATGAAGGGTCTGGATTGGGATGATTTACGGTTTTTTCTGGCAGTTGCCGCCACCGGCAGCTTGTCGGCCGCTGCGCGTGAGCTGAATGTCAACACAACCACGGTTTTGCGCCGCATTGCCAATCTTGAAGAAGCCTTGGATGCGCGGCTGTTTGAACGCCTCAGAAGCGGTTATACGCTGACACAAGACGGCACGCGGCTGCTGCAATCATTGGAACCGGTAGATAACAGCCTGTCGTCTTTGCAGCGCGATTTTCAGGCCGGATCCGGCGATGTGCGCGGTATTGTGCGGCTTTCAGCCAGTGAAGTGATTGCCGGCGGCCTTTTGGGGCCGGTTTTGCCGCTATTTCAACAAAATGCCCCTGATGTTGCCCTTGATGTGATTGCCGACCCCAGTATTTCCGGCCCCGGTGCCGCGCCACGGGTGATGAATGCGCTGCGTGATGTTGATATTGCGCTGCGGCTGGCGCGCCCGACTCAGGGCGATATGCTGGTGCGTAAGCTGACTGAGGTCGCTTACGGGCTTTATGCGACGCCGACATATGCCAAAAAATTGGGTGATGCACCGGCGCATAATGACCTTTCAGATGTGCAGATTATCGGATTTTCTGAAGAAGAACGTCCTTTGGGGCCGGTCTGGTGGTTGTCGCGGGCTGAAAAAGTCGGCCAAGTGGTGATGCGCTCATCCAGTGCCTCGACGCGCATGGCGGCCGCGATAAATGGCGATGCGGTGACGGCTTTGCCCTGTTTTCTGGGCGATGAAGCGTCCGGTTTAACGCGCATTGCCGGTCCCGAATTGGTCGGCAGTTTGGAATTATGGCTGCTGACACGCGCCGATATGGCACGGCTTGGCCATGTGCGCGCGGTGATGGATTTCGTGGTTGAAGCGATTTCTTCTCAGTCGGCGCGTTTGGTCGGAATAGAGCAACGCGATTAACCGCTGGCCGGCGCGGCACGAAACTGTTTGAAAGTGCTTGCCATGGCTGTTTTCCTTGCTTAAACAGATATATGGGCTAGCCCATTTCATGTGTGTAACTGAAAGAACGACAAATGGTCGAACGCGAAACATTGTTGCGAGATGCTGCTGTCGCCGCTCCGGCGGACAGTGTGTTTTTGCGCGCGCGCGATAATGCCGTTTCTTCGAACACGCTAACCATCCTTCTCCTTACCTGCCCCTGAGATCGGACAGTCGATGAACGGCGCGTTTTCAGGGGATGCTTCAGGAAAAACAAATGACCCAAATGGCTCGATTAGCCAACAGGTTTCAGGAAGGATGACACCATGACAGATTCAATCAAACAAAGCGGCGCCGAACAGGACCGCGTCTATATTTTCGATACCACATTGCGCGATGGTGAGCAGTCACCCGGCGCGTCAATGACGCTGGAAGAAAAGCTGCAAATTGCTGAATTGCTCGACACGATGGGCGTCGATGTTATCGAAGCAGGTTTTCCGATTGCCTCAAACGGCGATTTTGAAAGCGTCTCGGAAGTCGCCAAGCTGGTAAAAAACGCGCAAGTTTGCGGTTTGGCACGGGCCGGCGCAAAAGACATTGACCGCGCGGCGGAAGCGGTGAAGCACGCCGCCAATCCGCGTATTCATACTTTCATTTCCACCAGTCCGGTGCATATGAAACATAAGCTGCAAATGGAACCGGAAGCGGTGATGGAAGCGATTGCCTTTTCCGTCAGCCATGCGCGCAATCATGTTGAAGTGGTTGAATGGTCACCGGAAGATGCGACACGTACCGATCGTGACTTTTTGTGCGCGACGGTAGAAACCGCAATTAAAGCCGGTGCCACCATCATCAATATTCCCGATACGGTCGGCTATACCGTGCCGCAAGAATATTTTGATATCATCACCATGCTGCGCGAGCGCGTGCCGAATATGGATAAGGCGATTATCTCAACCCATTGTCATAATGATTTGGGGCTGGCGGTTGCCAATTCGCTGTCCGGTGTGCAAGCCGGTGCGCGGCAAGTGGAATGCACGATTAACGGCTTGGGTGAACGGGCCGGTAATGCGGCTTTGGAAGAAATCGTCATGGCGCTGAATGTGCGCAATGATGCGATGCCGCAATGGACCAATATTGAAACCACCATGTTGGCGCGCAGCTCCAAGCTGGTTTCCTCGGTCACGGCGTTTCCGGTGCAATATAATAAGGCGATTGTGGGGCAAAATGCGTTTGCCCATGAGAGCGGTATTCACCAAGACGGTATGCTGAAAAACAATCAGACTTACGAAATCATGACGCCTGAAAGCGTCGGCATTTCGCAAACGTCTCTGGTTATGGGCAAGCATTCGGGTCGCCATGCCTTCCGCGAGAAAATCAAGGCGCTGGGTTATGATTTGGGCGACAATCAAATGCAGGAAGCTTTTGTCCGTTTCAAAGATTTGGCCGATCGCAAAAAACACGTCTTTGACGATGATATTGTTGCGCTGGTTGATGATGAAGTGGCCAAGGGTGCCGACCGCATTAAAATCGTTTCATTGCGCGTGATTGCCGGTTCGGAAGGGCCGCAGCAAGCGATTTTGAAATTGGATATTGAAGGCACGGAAACCGAAATCGAAAGCACCGGTGACGGGCCTGTCGATGCCACTTTCAATGCCATTAAGGGGCTGTTTCCGCATGAAGCGAAATTGCAGCTTTATCAAGTCCATGCGGTAACTGAAGGCACTGACGCGCAGGCAGAAGTCAGCGTGCGGCTGGAAGAAAAAGGTAAGACCGTTACCGGTCGCGCCGCCGACACTGATACAATGGTGGCGTCCGCGCGGGCTTATATCAGTGCGCTGAACAAATTGCTTATTAAAAGAGAAAAACAGGCGCCGGACTCACTGACCGCCTAATTGAACCGATTTCCGGGGGAGAACTCGAATGTTGAATATGCTGCTTGCCATGTTTTCTGCTGATATGGCCATTGACCTTGGAACAGCGAATACGCTGGTTTATGTGAAGGGCCGTGGCATTGTTCTTAATGAGCCATCAGTGGTTGCCATTATTGAGCACAACGGTCGCAATCGGGTTCTCGCCGTCGGTGATGAAGCTAAAATGATGCTTGGTCGGACGCCGGGCAATATTAAAGCCATTCGCCCGATGCGCGACGGCGTGATTGCTGATTTTGATGTGACGGAAGAAATGATTAAGCACTTTATTCGTAAAGTGCATAATCGCCGCTCCTTCGCCAATCCGCAAATTGTTGTTTGTGTGCCGTCAGGTGCGACAGCGGTTGAGCGTCGTGCCATTCAAGAAAGTGCCATGTCCGCCGGTGCCCGCCGTGTGTTTCTGATTGAGGAGCCGATGGCAGCGGCAATCGGGGCCGGTTTGCCGGTAACCGAGCCGACCGGTTCTATGGTTATTGATATTGGTGGTGGCACCACTGAGGTTGCCGTGCTGTCGCTTGGCGGTATTGTTTATTCGCGTTCCGTGCGCGTTGGTGGCGATAAAATGGATGAGGCGATTATCGCGCATATTCGCCGCAATCATAATTTGCTGCTTGGTGAATCCAGTGCCGAGCGGATTAAGAAAGAAGTCGGCTCTGCCATGATGTCACCGGGTGAAGAGGGCGAGTCGGTTAAAATCAAAGGCCGCGATTTGATGAATGGCGTGCCGCGCGAAGTTGTCATTACGCAGCGCGAGATTGCGGAAAGCCTGTCAGAGCCGGTTGGTGCCATTGTTGAAGCGGTAAAAGTGGCATTGGAAGCAACGCCGCCTGAACTGGCTGCAGATATTGTCGATAAAGGCATTGTGATGACCGGCGGCGGCGGCTTGCTGCATAATCTGGACGCTTATTTGCGTGAAGCAACCGGCCTGCCTGTATCGATTGCCGATGAGGCATTGTCTTGTGTTGTATTGGGAACCGGACGGGCACTCGAACATATCAAAACGATGAAGCACGTGCTGTCCGTCGCCTATTAGGGCTTGAAAAAAGAGGGGTGCTGTGGCCAAGACACGCATAGGCGGAAGCGAGACACGCTTTGTCAGCGGCGCAGGCATCGCCCTTGTCTGCATTGTTATCGCAGCCATTTTGCTGTTTTTATTGCCACGCGATGACCCGCGTATTGCCTCGCTGCGCCAGCTGGTTTTTGATGCGGTGACGCCGATTGTCGATATTGTCGGCCGTCCCTTTAGCGCGCTTGGGCAAGCCGATGGTTATTTCCAAACGGCCGCCATGCTTGAACAAGAGCGCGATGCGCTGCGGCAGGAAAATACCGAATTGCGTTTGCGGATGAATGAGCTGACCCGCTCGGAAGTTTTAATGCGCAAATATCGCGACCTGCTCAACCTACCGCAGGAACCGGATATTGATCTGGTGATGGCGCGGGTAGTGGCCGACCTCAATAGTCCTTTTGTGCATACTTTGGTTGCCAATGGCGGTCGCAATGTCGGCATTGAGGCAGGTCAAGCGGTGCTGGGTCTTAACGGGGTTATCGGGCGGGTGATTTCCAGTGGCCGCAACTCATCGCGCATTTTGCTGCTGACGGATTTTAACAGTCATATTCCCGTCATTGCCCTGTCCAGCGACGTGCAGGCGATTTTATCGGGGACCAATGATGACAAGCCGCGCCTGCAATTTTTGCCGCGCGGTGCTGAATTGAAAGATGGCGATCTATTGGTCACGTCGGGTCGCGGTGGCCAAATGCCACTTGGTCTGCCGGTCGGTGTGGTCAGTTTTGCCGATGGTGAATTATCGGTCGATTTATTGGATAATTTGGACCAGCTGATTTTTGTTCGTGTTGTTAAAACACCGCTGATTGAAGAGCCGCCGGCGGCACAACGTCCGGCCGCTGCCCCCGGCATTATAAGGCAAGCGCAATGAGCCGTTTTGGAAGCAGCGAAGGCGGCGGCCTGCTTTTTATTCCCTATGCGGTTTTGCTGGCTTTGGTCATAACCGGCAATTTGCCGAGCCATATTCCGGGTTTGGAGCGACTGGAACTCGGTTTGTTTTTTGCCCCGCTATTTTTCATTTGTTTGAGTTCCGAAAGTGATTTCACGCCCGTCGCCTTAGCTCTTATCGGCCTGTTGAACGATTTACTCCGCGAAGCGCCGCTCGGTTATTGGGCCTTTTTATTCGTCGTTTACTACGGTCTCTGCCGCAGTCAAAAACCGACTTTGCAAAACTCTGCCTTCGGCTCCTATTGGGTAACCTTTGCCGTGCTCACCGCGCTTACTTATTTGCTTGGCTATGTCATTGCGCTAATGCGTGAAGATATGGCGGTTGCCGGTGTTCTGCTGCTGTTGTCTTTGGCATTGTGCATTATTGCTTTCCCGCTCATATTTGGGCCGCTATTTGCCCTTCGCGACCGCATTCTTGTCGGGGATAGGGGCTAATGTCGCTTTATCAACGAGATGAGAATAAGTTCTCGCGGCGGCTGCTTTTACTGGGGGCCTCGCAACTGGCTTTGTTCACCGTCATTGCGGGTCGTTTGCAATATTTGCAGGTCGCGCGGTCTGAGGAATATGAAACCTTGGCCGAGGCCAATCGGGTAAATGTTTCACAAATCAGCGCGCAACGCGGCCGTATTCTCGACCGTAATGGTTTGCAGCTGGCAGGGAATGACCGCAATTTGCAGCTGCAAATGATACCCGAGCAAGTTGAAGATATGGACGCGACGATTGATAATCTGGCGCGGATTATTGGATTGAGCGCGGCTGAAAAACGTGACATGCGCCGTAAAATTAGGCGCGGGCCGCGCTTCAAGCCGGTGATTATTGCTGAAGATTTATCATGGGAAGCGTTTTCCGAGATTAATATCAATCTGCCATATTTTTCCGGTATTGAACCGCTGGTCGGGCAAAAGCGGGTTTACAGCAGCGCTGAGGCGGCTTCGCATCTCATCGGTTTTGTCGGTGACAAGACCCGCGCCGATTTGCAACGTGTCGGCGAGATTATCGGCGATAAGGTTGGCCGCACCGGAGTTGAGCGTGATTTTGAAATGGATTTGCGCGGCCTGCCCGGCATTCGGCATTTAGAAGTTAATGCTTATGGCCGCACAGTGCGCGAATTGCGCTCCAAACCCGGCGAGACCGGCAAGGATGTCGAGCTATCAATCGATTTGAGCTTGCAGGATTTTGCCAGTAAGCGTTTGGCCGGACATAGCGGCTCGGCTTTGGTGATGGATATTGAGACCGGTGAAATGCTGGCGATGAGTTCGACGCCGTCTTTTGATTTGAATAAGTTTTCGCGGGGCATTGAACGCACGTCCTGGGAAGCGCTGCTCGACCATGAACGCAAGCCATTGGTCAATAAGCCATTGCGCGGTCTCTATGCACCCGGTTCGACCTTTAAAATGCTGGTCGCTTTGGCGGCGCTTGAAGAAGGGCTGGTGAAACCGCAAGACAAGGTTGAATGCACCGGACAATTTAAATTTTCCGGCGAAGAATTTCATTGTTGGACATCGCTTGGTCATGGGCCGACCGATATGGTGAAGGCGATTGAGCAATCTTGCGACACGTATTTCTATGATTTGTCTTTGAAAGTCGGCATTAACCGTATCGAAGCCATGGCCAAACGTTTTGGCTTCGGCAAACCGACCGGTATTAATTTTGAAGGTGAAAAAACCGGCACTGTGCCGGGCCGCGATTGGAAGCGGGCCAATTTTGATACCGGTTGGCGCACCGGTGAAACGATTATTACCGCCATCGGTCAGGGCTATCTTCTATCCACGCCATTGCAATTATCGGTGATGACGGCAGCGTTGGCCAATGGCGGCAAGCTGGTGACGCCGCGCATTACCAAAGTCACCGATGATGTAGATGCGCCGCGAGAAATCGGGCTTAATCCGGAGAATTTGGACATTGTCAAACGCGGCATGTATCGCGCGGTCAATCGGCCTGACGGCACCGGATATGCCTCAAGCCTGTTGATTAACGGCGCGCGCATGTCGGGTAAAACCGGCACGGTGCAAGTGCGCCGCATCTCGAAAGATGAGCGGCTGACGGGCGTGGTGCCGAACCATAAGCTGGATTGGCATTTGCGCGACCATTCATTGTTTGTCGGCTATGCGCCACATGATAAGCCGAAATATGCGGTGACGGTGGTGATTGAGCATGGCGGAGGCGGCGCGCAAGTGGCGGCTCCGATGGCGCGCGATATTATGGTGCATTTGCTGAATAACGGAAAACCAATGCCCAAGCCGCCGGTCGAAACGCCGGAAGTCCGCAATGAAGAAATGCTCGAACAAGAAGATGCCGGATTGCAGGCACCCCTGGATGATGCGGGGCAGGTGCTATGAGTTATCAGGCACGCGGCGGCAGATTTGGCCAGCTTGTCGCCTTAGATGCGCTGAATATGCCGCTCATTATTTGCACCAGCCTTTTGGGCTTGGTCGGTGTTTTGGTGTTGTATTCAATCGCCGGTGGTGATTTTTCGCCATGGGGTTGGCGGCACGGATTGCGCCTGCTTGTCGGGCTGGGCTTGATGTATGCCATCGCCAATCTTGAATTGCGCAGTTTGTTTAATTTGGCCTATCCGATTTATGCGGTGATTTTGCTGTTATTGGTCGGGGTCGAAATTTTCGGCGATACCAATATGGGGGCGCAGCGTTGGCTCGACCTCGGCATTATTTCCATTCAGCCATCTGAGTTTATGCGCTTTGCGCTGATAATGGCTTTGGCGCGTTATTATCAAGCGACGCATGGCGATGAGATATCGCATCCGTTCAATCTGGTTGTTCCGGCCATATTAATCGGCTTGCCGGTGCTGCTGGTGATTGGCCAGCCCGACCTGGGCACGGCGATTTTGCTGGCCATTTGTGGGCTGAGCGTGGTGTTTTTGGCCGGTGTCGATTATCGCTATTTTATGGCCGGTGCCCTTGCGCTGGCCGGCAGCGCGCCGGTTGCGTGGAGCTATTTACACGATTATCAAAAAGAACGGGTCTTGGTCTTCCTTGATCCGGAGCGCGACCCGTTGGGTGCCGGCTATCACATTATTCAGTCAAAAATCGGTATCGGTTCCGGCGGTCTGTTTGGCAAGGGGCTGGCGCAAGGCACGCAAAGTCAGCTTAATTTTCTGCCCGAACGGCATACTGATTTTATTTTCAGTATTTTCGCTGAGGAAATGGGCTTTTTCGGCGCGATATTATTATTACTGCTGTTTTTCATTACGATTTTCATTATCTTTTATATATCCGGTCAATTACGGCACCAATTCAGCCGTTTGACCGTCGCTGCTTTCGGTTTCTCCCTGTCGATATATGCAGTGCTCAATCTGGCAATGGTGACCGGTATGGCGCCGGTTGTCGGTGTGCCGCTGCCGTTTGTGTCTTATGGCGGTACGTCATTGATAACATTTATGGCCGGCATGGGCGTGGTCTTGGCGATGGAACGCCAACCGCTCGCTGATCTGCCGAAATAGGGAGGCTGAAATGCTGAAAAAGAAAATATTACCGGCTTTAGGCGGCTTGTTGGTAGTGCTGCTTGCCATTTTACTGCTCCGCACTTTTACTCCGATGAACCCGCAAAGCGATGGCGAAGCGTTTGACTTTCGGCCCGATAGCGAGCGGGTGACGCGGCTGATGAGCGAGTCCGTGCGCTATAAAACCATTTCATTCGGACGCGATAAACCAACCTCATCTAAAGAATTGCTGGCCTATCACGCTTATCTGAAGCAGCAATTCCCGCTGGCGCATAAAAACCTGAAGCGCGAAGTGATTGCCGATTATTCGCTGCTTTATACATGGCAAGGCCAGCAGCCGGTAAGCGATGATAATAAACCGGTGATTTTTCTTGGCCATTTGGATGTGGTGCCGGTTGTGCCGGGCACGGAAAACAAATGGAAGCAACCGCCTTTCGCCGGAAATGTTGCCGATGGTTTTATTTGGGGGCGCGGCACGCTGGACAATAAGGTGAATATTGTCGGCTTGTTGGAAGCGGCGGAAAATATGCTGAAACAAGGCTTGCGGCCGCAGCGGACAATCTATTTCGCATTCGGGCATGATGAAGAACAAGGTGGCATTGATGGCGCCAAAGTCATGGCTGACGTGTTGCTGAAGCGCGGCGTCAAAGCTGAGTTTCTGGTCGATGAAGGCGGTCTGGTGACACAAGGCGTGGTGCCCGGCATTGACGCGCCATTGGCGCTGATTGCACCGGCTGAAAAAGGCATTGTCACTTTGCAGCTAAAAGTTGTCGGCGAGGGCGGTCATTCATCCATGCCGCCGGAGCAAACCTCTATCGGCGTTTTGGCTGCTGCCATTGCCGCCCTTGAGGCCAATCAATTCCCGCGCGACTTTTCGCATACGCAAAGTTTCCTCGAAGCGGTGGCTGATGATATGCCGTTCGCCAATCGTCTGGTGATGAAAAACCTATGGTTGTTCAAGCCATTGGTTATGGGCGCATTTGAGGGCGATAAGCAAGCACAAGCCGGCATGCGCACAACAACGGCGGCGACGATGATTAAAGGCGGCATTAAAGCCAATGTGTTGCCAATCGATGCCACCGCTAAAGTCAATTTCCGTATTCTGCCCGGCGAAACGCCGGAGACGGTGCGCGCGCGGGTCATTCAGACAATTAATGATGAGCGGGTGGAAGTCAGTTTTGACGGTTCCGGTCAGACCGGCATGGCTCCATCACCGGTTAGCCCGACCGGCGGTTATGGCTGGCAGCAATTAACCGCCGCCATTCGCGATACGGCGGCCCCGCAGCGCGTCATCATTACGCCACGGCTTTTGGTGGCGGCTACCGACACGCGTCATTATCGTAAAATCACGCCGAACCATTATCGCTTTACCTATATGCAATTGGCACCCAGCGATTTGGCCAGCATTCACGGCACCAATGAACGCATCAGCGTTGAAACGCTGAACGATACGGTGCGGTTTTACTATCGAATGATGTCGAAGCTGTAATCAGCTGACAAGCAGCGGGTCCAGCGCGCCTTTAGCGTCGAGTGCGTAAAGGTCGTCGCAGCCACCAATATGCGTGCCATCAATAAAGATTTGCGGGACGGTTGAACCGCCTTGCGCGCGCGCAATCATTTTCTCGCGCGCCTGCGGTTCCTTATTCAGGCTGATTTCGAGATACTCCGCGCCTTTTTTCTGCAGCAGTTCTTTTGCCGCATGGCAATAAGGGCAGATAGACGTCGTATAAATTTCTATTTTAGCCACGCAAGACTCCTTTGGCCGATAAAATCGGACAAAATCTGACTACTTGCAAGCAATAGTTATTCAGCAGCTGCTTCGCCACTGCCTTCCAGCACGGTAATGCCACAAGCAACCATTCGGCCATTGCGGCCTTCTTCCATGTCAAATTCGACACGCTGATTTTCAATCAGTTGCTTCAAGCCTGATGCTTGGATGGCCGTTACATGGACAAAGCAATCATCGCCACCTTCATCGGGTGTGATAAAGCCATATCCTTTGGCTGAGTTGAACCATTTCACAGTTCCGGTCTTCATATTCGCCTCCATTAATTGAAAGCGCGCCGAAGCAGGTGAGCTGTCACAATCGATTAGGCGCATGG
>CBFIHY010000035.1:0-11544 GCA_965662315.1 Alphaproteobacteria bacterium | reverse complement strand
CAGATTGCTTGTCACTTGCTTGCCCCTTTTTTCTTTGTCTGTTGACGCGGCGCAGGCTTTCGTTTGGCGGCTTTCTTAGCCGTTGTTCTTTTGGCCGTTGTTTTTTTACTTGGCTTTGCGTTCAGCACCGCTTCATGCGCCTGCATTTTTGACAGAAGGCGGATATGCGTCAGCCGATTGGCAAAGGCAAAAAACAACGCCACCATCACCGAGGCGACGGTGACGCCGACACCGAATTCGACCAGCAAAATACCGATATGCTGGCCTGACTTTGCGGTCGCGCCCAGCACATCATAATCCAGATAATTGGCCCCCAGCAGCATGGAGGCAACACCTGTCAGGCCGTAAATCAGCACACCGCCGCACACCGCCATTAAATTATAATTGGCCGGCCAGACATGGCGGCCACGATTAAGCCCGAAAATAATGGCGTTCAGCACAAATGCTGAGGCGAAAATCACACCCGCCTGAAAGCCGCCGCCGGGCCCGTAATCGCCATGGAATTGTACATAAAGCGCAAATAACATGACCGCCGGTATCATCACTTTCGAGACGACGCGAATGACCGGATCATCCTGCATTCTCATCCTCCCCGGCTTTGCCATTTTCCTTTTTGCCACGGGCTGAGGCAGGGCCGCGCTTGGGGCGCGTATAGCCGCCCAAAATCAACAGCACGGCAATGGCGGCGGTGAACACGACAACGACTTCACCCAGCGTATCAAAGCCGCGATAGCTGGCCAGCACAGAGGTGACGACATTTGGAATGCCGATATCTTTTTCACTGCCAATAATAAATTCCGGCGCGACATGATTATGTATCGGCGCATTGACATCCCCGAATTGCGGCAAATCATTAACCGCAACACCCAGCATGATGGCGGTCGCCAAAGCCAAAAAGGCAGGCACCAGAGCAATCGAATGCGGTTTTTCTTCCGTCGGCACAAGCGACAAAGTGGCCAAGGCCAAAATGGTTGAAATACCGGCCCCGACGGCGGCTTCGGTGAAGGCAACATCGACCGCATCCAGCACCACAAATAAAACCGCGGCAACCAATGAAAACGCCCCGGCCAGCATGACAACGGCAAACAGCCTATGCAGGCGCAAAGCCAGCACCGCTATCAGCGTCAGCAGCGAAATCAACGCCGCATTTACCAGGAAGCCGGTCATCATTTGCTGCCGCCTTTCGCTGTTTTACGCCTTGTTGTTTTTTTAGCGGTTGTTTTCTTGGCGGTTGTCTTTTTCGTTGTAGCCTTTTTCGCTGCGGTTTTCCTCTTTGTCGGTTTTTTGGCGATGCGCTTTTTTGCTTTTACATTTTCCGGCTCATTGCCCGAAACACGCACCGCGCGGGCAATCGCATGCGTCGCGGTCGGGCCGGTCATGACCAAAATAAAGCCGATAAGAATGAGCCGCACCGTGACCGTCCAATCGGGCGAAAACATCAGCAGACCAAAAAGAATAAGACCGGCACCGCCGGTATCAACAATGCCCGTGCCATGCATGCGCTGGTAAACATCGTCGAGGCGCACCAGACCAAGCGCGCCCAGCACAACCGCCAGACTGCCCAAAGATAATGCGGCAATGCCTAAATATTCCATCAATGGTGCCAGCATGCTCATGCGTCTTCCTCGTTTTCGTGTTCGGGAAGCGCGTGGTCGCCCAGCGTGCCGAAGCGGAAGAATTTGAGAATGGCAATCGTGCCGATGAAGTTAATCAGCGCGTAAAGAAGCGCGATATCGAGAAATTCGGGGCGGCCATCAAAAAAGCCGTAAACCGCTATCAGCAACACGGCGATGGAGCCGACCGTATTAACTGCCAGCACGCGGTCGAATGCCGTCGGGCCTAATGTGGCGCGAATAATCGCCAATGTCGCGGCGACGCCAAGCGCCAATAGGGTGATGCCGAACATGGTTTCCATCAGGCGGCTCCCTTATCGGCAGCTTCATTCGCTTCAAGCTGGCTAACGCGGCTATCCATATCCGGTTCCAAGCAACTATTGGCGAACTCTTCGGTCAGGCCGTGCACCAGAATTGTATTATCTGTTTCATTGACATCAACCGACACTGTGCCGGGCGTCAATGTGATGAAATTGGCATGGGTCACAAGACCGGCAATGGTTTTTTGACTGGCTTTCACCGTCACCATTTGCGGCTGCGCCAGCTTCGGGTTGAGGATGACTTTTATCACCGCCCAATTTGACTTGAGAATTTCCCAAATCAGCCACAGCGTCACTTTCGGTAGCCGCAGTAAAATATCCATTGGCAGGCCTTCGCTGTCCAGCACGCCCATGCGCGCGGCAATCAGCGATACGCCGAGCGCGCTTAATAGGCCGAGCGTTAAAAGCAGGCCGGTATAATGCCCGGACAGCAACAGCCATAGGGCATACATAAGGGCAGTGGATATGGCGACTTGGCGCATCACATAAAACGGGCGCAGGTTACCCCGCGCCCGCTCTTAATTACTTGCTGGCTTCTTGGATCAGCTCGAACATGCGTCCGGTCTGCTCGCCACCTTGGAACAAGGCTTTGGCAGCGTCGTCAATTTTCGAGATGGTTTCCCAATTTTCAGCAACATCTTCAGCTGACGGATTTTCACCGAGATACATGCCTTTTGTTTCAACAATGGCAGCTGATGTATAGGCACCGGCACCGGCGCAAATAATTTTGCCCGTCGGCGCGCCTTCTGAACACATAAAGACAACGGCAGGGGTTACCCGCTCAGGTGTCAGCATATCTTCCATTTCAGCCGGCATCAGATTTTCGGTCATCCGTGTCCAAGCCACCGGCGCCAAGGCGTTAATGTGGATATTGTCTTTTTGACCTTCCAGCTTCAGCGTATTCATAAAGCCGACAACGCCCAGCTTGGCCGCGCCATAATTTGCTTGGCCGAAATTACCATACAGACCTGATGAAGAAGATGTGACCATGATGCGGCCATAGCCTTGCTCTTTCATAATCGGCCATACGGCTTTGGTTGGCTTCATCGTGCCGAACAAATGCACATCAACAACAAAAGTAAAATCATTGATTTCCATTTTGGCGAAGCTTTTATCGCGCAGCACACCGGCATTATTGACCAGCACATCAATGCGGCCATAAGCGTCCATGGTTTGCTTAATCATATTGTCGACACCGGCATCGTCAGTCACGCTGGAGCCATTGGCAATCGCTTCGCCACCGGCTGCTTTAATCTCAGCAACAACCGCTTCCGCTGCATCTGATGAACCGCCTGAACCGTCCATGCTGCCGCCCAAATCATTAACCACGACTTTTGCGCCGCGACGGGCAAAATCAAGCGCATGGCTGCGGCCAAGGCCACCACCGGCACCGGTTACGATGACCACCTTATCGGTAAAATCCAAACTCATAATGAAAGTCCTCCAAAGAAAAATCCTGTCCTGTTGTGCATTATGGCGAAGATAGGGTCAAGACGGATTCAAAGCATAATTTCGGCTGCTATCATGCGTCGCAGGAGGTTTGCGATGACCGCTGATTATTGCGCGGCGGCCAGCCCTTGGGCCGATAAGCCTGCCGCTTGCGCCACCAGCGCATAGGAGCGTTTGCGGGCCTCCAAATCCGGTATTAATGTCAGCGCAAAAACCTCATCAATCTCATATTGTTTGACCGTATCTGATAATTTTTGCAGCACATTTTCGGTTTTACCGGTAAAGCCGCGCGCTTCGACTTGCGGCAATATTGCCTCATCTTGCGGGGTTAATTGCCAATCTTGCGCTTCTTGCATGGTCGGAAACCGACCGCCTTTATTTTGCAGCAGCTGCGTTGCCCAAATATTGCGCGGGCGAGCCAAATAGGCGGCTTCTTCTTGCGTCTCAGCCGCCAGCACAGAAGTTGCCAACATCACTGTCGGTTCAGCGCATTGCCGCGACGGTTTGAAATTGGCGCGATAGGCAGATAGCGCACTATCCAGATTATCGGGATTGATGAAATGCGCATAAACATAAGGCAGGCCATATTGCGCCGCATGGTAAGCGCCATCGCCGCCTGATCCGAGCATGAAAACCGGCACGTTTTCGGCGCCCATGGGTTGCGCATGAATACCTTGATAAGGGTGGTCTTCAGGAAAGCCGCCGGCATCTCCGGCCAGCCCATTGGCATCTTCCAAAAATTGCAAAAGCATTTCCAATTGCTGCGGAAACACTTCCGGTGGCCACGCTTTTGGCCCCGGCTGCAAGGCGGCTGATGTTTTCGGGTCGCCGCCCGGCGCGCGGCCAACCCCCAAATCAGCGCGGCTATGGCTCAAACTGGCCAGCATGCGAAATTGTTCAGCCACTTTCATCGGGCTGTAATGCGGTAGCATCACGCCGCCCGAGCCGACCCGCAAATTTTGCGTCCGCGATGCAATATGGCCGATGAGGATTTCCGGCGCAGCGCCGGCAAAAGCTGATGTATTGTGATGTTCGGCCAGCCAAAAACGGCGATAGCCAAGCGTGTCCAAATATTCGGCCAGCGACACGGTTTCTGCAACAGCTTGCGCGGCAGAGGTATCGGTCACAATCGCCGATTGGTCGAGCGCATTTAGGGCAAAGTCAATCATCCGCAAAGTTTAGGCCAAGCGGGCAGGAAAAACCAGACGCTTCGCCGCAGATAAAGCACAAGAAATTGTCGCGGCTGACTGAAATCGGCACTTTAATCGGCACTTTGCACTTGCCGCCTTAAAAAGAGTGGCTAAAATCGCTGCAGCTTTTGGGAGAGATAGCCATGTATGAAGAACTAAAACAAATCCGTGCGGAAATGACCGGACCGGAAAGCATGTTTGCCGTCGGCACTGTCGAGGTGCGCGGCGAGACTTTGAAAACCTTCACCAATGCACCGGCCAATTTGGGAGACGTATGGGCGTTGGCCTCCATGCATGGCGACAAAACCTATTTGATTTATGAAGATGAAAGCTGGAGCTATGCCGAGGCATATGCTGAAAGCGCGTCGATTGTGAATTGGATGCATGCCAATGGCATTAAGCAAGGCGATCGCGTTGCGCTGGCATTTCGCAATTACCCCGAATGGATGATTTTATATTGGGCGCTGTCCGCGGCCGGTATCACCGTTGTCGGCATGAATGCTTGGTGGGTAACCGATGAGCTGCAATACGGGTTAGAAGACAGTGCGCCGAAAGCGTTTATTGCTGATATTGAACGGCTGGAACGGTTTATGCCGATCCGCGATGCATTTCCCGATATGAAAATTATCGGCTTGCGTTTGCCGCAGCCAATGGATGGGGTGATTGACTACGCCGACTTGCGCAATCATGGCGGCGAGATGCCGAAGGTTGACGTTGATGGCGATGAAGATGCCTGCATTTTTTACACATCAGGCACCACAGGTCGCCCGAAAGGCGCCCAGCTGACCCAGCGCGGTTGCGTTTTAAACTTGATGAGCGTGGGCTTTATGAGTGCTGCTTCAAATGCGGCCGAAGCGCGGGCCAATGGCACGGAAGACCAGCTTCCCGCCCCCGGCGAAGGCCCGGCCCCGACCATGTTGGTGACCACGCCTTTATTCCATGTGACGGCCAATAATTGCGTCGTCCAACCGGCGACGCTGGTCGGCGGCACATTGATTTTCATGTATAAATGGGATGCCGGCGAAGCACTGAAGATTATTGACCGCCATAAAGTCACCAATCTCAGCGGCGTGCCGGTGATGGCGCGTGAAATTATCTTGCACCCTGATTTCGATAAATATGACACTTCTTCTTTGGTGACTTTGGGCGGCGGCGGGGCGCAATTGCAACCCGATTTGGTCGGCAAAATTGACAAGGCTTTGGAAAACGGCAAAGCCAATACCGGCTATGGCATGACCGAGACATGCGGTCTCATCACCGCTGTTGTCGGCGCGTTCTTCCTCGATAAGCCGGAAAGCTGTGGCCCGCTTGTGCCGACACTTGAAGGCAAGGTCATTGATGCCGACGGCAATGACTTGCCGCAAGGCGAGGTTGGCGAATTATGCGTCAAAGGCGCCAATGTCATTAAAGGCTATTTGAACCGCGAAGAAGCAACGGCGGAAAGCATTCAAAACGGCTGGCTGCGCACCGGCGATATTGCCCGTATTGATGATGACGGTTTCGTGTTCATTGTTGACCGCGCCAAAGACATGGTGCTGCGCGGCGGTGAAAACATTTATTGCGCGGAAGTGGAAAGCGCCCTGTTCAAGCATGAAGCGGTTGCCGAATGCACGGTTTTCGGTGTTGAAGATGAGCGTTTGGGCGAAGAAGTCGGTGCCGCCGTGGTGGTGGCAGAGGGCGCAAGCCTGACCGCAGACGCCTTGCGCGAACATTGTTCCAAACTATTGGCAAATTTCAAAATTCCGCGTTATATCTGGCTGCGAACCGAGAAATTGCCGCGCAATGCGAGCGGCAAATTCCTCAAACGCGAAATGCGCGATACGCTGGATCCGGCGGACGCGGCTTAAACAAACCGCGCAAGCGGTCAGAATTGAGGGACAGCGTGGATTTTAAATCTCGCTTGCTGACAACTGCGTTTACCTTGCCGCTACTGACATCTTTGTCATTGGCGCCATCATACGCGTTTGATATTACCGATGCGCAAACCGCGCCGTTCGATACCGGCACCACGACCGGTGATTTGAATAATGACGGCGCGCATTCTCTTTCATCTGACGGCTCGATAACCATTGATGGCACCCCGCAATCGAATGAAGAGGCGGCCATTCTTATCGATAGTTCAGGGCAGGATATCGTTATTGATGGCGACATCATTATTCGTGACCGCAATGATGATGGCCCGACGACGACAGCCCTTGAAAATGCCATCGGTATCAAGCTGAAGTCTGACCTCCCGTCAGGCATTACACTACGGATTAATAGCCAGACAAATATCATTATCGATGAGGTGCGCGGGCCTGATTATGATGGTGATGATGACGGTCTGCCGGACAATAATGACAGCGATGAAGACGGTATTATTGAGGGGTCTTCCGCTTTAGGCACGGACACGCATACCCGCATTGGTTTGTGGGTTGATGGCTCGACTACCAACCCGTCCAACGAGAATATTGAAAACATTATCAGTGAGCTTGGCAGCACTATCAGAATTGATGGCAATGGTGCGCGCGGTGCGTTTATTGACCGTGAGCTGGACGGCAATTTCGATTTTTCAACTGCCGTGCATAATGGCTCTTTGGGCGGCATATTGGGTGATGACGCCGTCGGCGTTTTGGTAAATGAGGATATTGACGGCTATTACCGTCAGCGCGGCGCAATTGATGTGCGTGGCGAAGACAGTGTCGGCATTGAAATAGATTCAGACGCTACAATTGGCGGCGGCATGATGATTGACGCGCATATCAATGCCACAGGCTATTCATTAATTGTTTCTGGAACAAATGGTGGTCCCAGTCATGGTCGTGATGAAACCGACTTGGATGCAGATGAAGCTGCTGCCAATACGAATGAGCGGCGGCGCGGCGGGGCGGCGGTAGATATTGCCGGTGATTTGAGCGGCGGCTTGATTATTGGTGGCAAAGCTAATCGTATTTTGACCCGTGCAGAAAGCGATGAATTGGCCGAGATTGTTGAGGATGCCAGAGATGACGACGGCGACCGTATTGATATTAGCGGCGGTTCGGTCCGCTCAAAACCGGTGCATTTTGACGGCAATCGGCCGCAACATTTCACCGGCCAGTCGCGTGACGGCACCGTCAGCCTAACCAGCTATGGTGAAGCGGATAATACGGCAACGTTGAAAATTACCGGTAATGTCGGCCTGACCGATGGCGGCTCGGTTGAAACCTTGTTGGATTTAATTGATGACGATGCCGAAGTGGATTCTGACGGCGTGTCGGACCCAAATATTTACACCCGAGGCTCGGCAGGGCTGAAGCAATTTTATTATTCATATGGTTTGATGAATCGCGGCTCGATTGAAGCAAATGGCCTTTATGACGGCTATAAGGCTGATGCCGTATTACTGCATGATGATGTGGATGGGAACGCAGTAATAAGCGGCGGTGTCTATAATGCCGGCACGATTTCAGCCACAGCCTATAATGAGAATGCGACGACGATTGAATTTGGCGATATTGAATTAACCGACGGATTGCGCAATGACGGTTCAGTGTTTCTTAATGAAGGCGAAATTTCTGCCAGCGTAAGCACCCATGCGGGAGCTGACGCTGATTTGGCAGATGACAGTAATACTGCGACCGCCATTTTATTGACCAATGGCGTCACTTTCGGTGTCGCATCCGGCCAAGAGGGCACATTTCTCAATCGTGGCTTTATCAATTCAAGTTCCGCCTATTTCGATGTGGATGGCGATGGGAGCGATGGCAAAAATGCCGTGGCGATTGATGCATCCGTTCTATCCGGAAATTTCAATGTCACCCAAGAGTTGCTCAAAGACGACAAACTATTGGATGCGGGTAATTCGGTAAACAATGCCACCAACCCGTATCTGGGCGGCGGCGACACGGATATTGACCGCGCCGGCGACACTGATGGTGACGGCAATATTATCGGTGATGAGGTGATTGATACGCGCGATATTTCTGCGCCGAGTATTTCCGGTGACGTGAATTTTGGTGATGGCGATAATGTTTTCACCGTTTCAGCCGGCACGGTGAACGGCAATATCAGCTTTGGCGACGGTGATGATAGGCTCACTTTGTCGAACGAAATGGCTGATGATGCGGATGATAATTATACCGCGCCGATAACCACAGTGACCGGCCGCATCACCAAAGGCGCGAATGAATTGGATGTGACTATTGGCGATCGCGCGCAATTGCATTTGGTCGCGCAAGAGGGTGACGACGACACTGAGACTGAAGGCGTCAATATCAGCAATCTGACACTGACCGGTTCAGGCAATTTAAAATTCACCATTGACCCGGACAATCTGGATAATGAAGTGCTCAATGTCGTTGGCACAGTCGATTTGGCGGATAATGCGAAGCTGACACCGGCGCTGACTTCCTTGATGTCAGCCGGCTCATTGGAAACGGTTGAGCTGATGACTTATACTACGCTGACCAAAAACAACGCCGATATAAACTCTTATTTGGCTGACGAAACACCGTTTATTTATGACGTGTCGCTGAGCGATAATGAGACTGACACCATCTCCGCCAATTTCCGCATCAAAAGCGTTGCAGATTTGGGCATCAATCAAACCGAAGGTGCAGCCTTGGCAGCAGTGATTGATCATTTCAGCAAGGAAGAAAACGCCGTGCTTGAAAGCCGCTTAACCGCGCTGAGCGATGAAGAAGATTTCAACTCCGCGTATCGTCAGCTTTTACCGCATTATAGCGATGGCACGGCGCAGCAATTGGCGGTTTTGGCAGAGGCCTCAACCGGCGCGGTAAGCCAGCATTTACAGCTGGTGGCGGCCGGCGGTCGGCGCGGCGGCGATGGCTGGGTGCAGCAATTCGGCGATTTTCGCAAGCAAGACTCTGCCGCCGATAATGGCACGGTAAGCGGCACCAGCTATGGCATTGCTTTCGGCTATGATTTCCCGCTCGGCAATATTGAGGCCATGGGGCTGTATACGCAGATTAACTTCACCGCGGTCAATCAAAAAACCTCGCCCATTAATGAAGTAAAAAGCGATGGCACGGCCTTTGGTGCTTATATTGCTGACAGCCTTGGCCCGCTGCGCTTTGAAGTGAACGCAGCTTACGGCATGCATGATTTGGAAAGCGACCGGTTTGTAAGTTTCGGCTATGCTGAACGTGCTTCCGCCGCTTGGAATGCGACCAGCACGTCGGCATCAGCCCGCTTCGCTTATCCGATTTTTGAAGACACGCATTTATTGCGGCTTGAGGCAGGCATCGATTATTTCAACTTGGCGCATGATGATTATCAGGAAACCGGTGTGTCGATCGGCAATCTTGAAATGCAAGTGAAAGACGGCGAGTCAGAAAAAACATCACAATTTATCGGCCTGCGTGGGGCGCGGCGTGCGGGCGGCGGCGATCCGGTGTCGATTGTCTGGGAACCGAATTATTATCTCGGCTATCGCAGCGTCTCGGATGAAACGCCATATACCGCAACCGCCAATTTTGTCGGCTCATCCGAAACCTTCACATTGGAAAATTTTGCCGAAAGCGAAGATGCAATAGATGTCGGCTTCGGCGTTGCCGCGCATAATGATTATTTCGCCTTTGAGTTTAATTATCGCGGTCAATTTGCCGATGGCGTTGAAACGCATGGCGGCGGTGTTTCCGTCCGCCTGTTGTTTTAATTACAGCGCCTCAAACAGGCCGGGTTTCAGCTTTTTGGCCGCCGCGGCAAATTCTGCATAATCATCAATAATGGCGTCGGCGCCCAATTCATCCAAACCGACACGGCGATAGCCAAAGCTGACGCAAATGCAAGCGACATTGGCCGCTTGTGCGCCGCCCGTATCGGCCTCGCTATCACCGACCATAATCGCTTCTTCTGCCGTGCAGCCCAATTGTGCCAAAGCCAGTTCAATCGTGTCGGGGTCCGGCTTTCTCTTTGGCAGCGTATCGCCGCCGACAAGCACCTCAAAATAATCATGCAGGCCAAGCCGGAACAAAAGTTTGGCGGCCAGGCTTTCGCGCTTATTGGTAACCACTGCCATTGGAATTTTGGCCGCTTTGGCGGCGTCTAATATCGGCATTAAATTTGGATAAATCACCGTATGCGCATCTATGTTTTGGTCATACCAAAGCACGAATTCTTCGGTCGCTGCATCCAGCTTGGCATCATCCCAATTCGCGCCATTGGTTTCCAGACCGCGCTGGATAATCATCCGCGCGCCGCCGCCAATCATATTGTGAATGGCGTCATCGGGAACTTCGGCCAAGCCGTTTTTGCGCAGTACATAATTCATCGCCGCATGTAAATCGGGTTTTGTATCTGCCAGAGTGCCATCAAGATCAAAAAGAAGGGCCGCCATAAAAACTCCGATAAGAATAGTTTGGTTAGATGCTGGCCGCATGCTACATCCGATTTCATGGCACCTCGACATCTTTTTCTCATGTTTATTGTTTGCCTGGTTTGGGGCTTTACTTTCGTCGCCGGCAAGGCGGGCGTGGAAGAGATACCGCCTATGCTGTTCACCGCGCTACGCTATGCGCTGCTATCGCTCTTATTATTTCCATTTTTGAAAATCGTCGAAGGCAACATGCCGCAAGTCATGTTCATTTCCATCACCATGGGGTCGATGCATTTCTCGCTATTTTATGGCGGCATGTCGCTGGCTGATAATGTATCGGCCGTGGCCGTAGCGGTGCAGCTTGGTGTGCCGATAAGCACCATCATGTCGATTATTTTCTTGAACGAACAGGTTGGCTGGCGACGTTGGGCCGGTATTGTCATGTCGTTTGGCGGGGTGATGGTTATCAGCCTTGACCCGGCGATTATTGACGAACGGCTTGGCCTGTTAATGGTTGTCGGCGCTGCCTTTATCGGGTCGGCCGGCACGATTGTGATGAAGCAGATTAAAGATACCGGCGTTTATCAGATGCAGGCATGGATTGCGATGATGAGCTGGCCGCCACTTTTTGCCGTCTCGCTGGTGTTTGAAGGCAATCATGTTGAGGTGCTGCA
>CBFIHY010000034.1:0-11793 GCA_965662315.1 Alphaproteobacteria bacterium | reverse complement strand
GTCAATTTCAAAGTATTCGGAATTTTGCCGCTGACCTTTATTTTTATGGGCTTGCAAATGCCGCTGTTAAAACGGTATGGCGCCCTCGATGAGATTGCCCCCAAACAGGACTAAAACAGCGCATCAATTTGCAAATCTTGCCCATGCGGATGACACGGGCCGATAATCACTTCCTCGCCCTGCGGACCGTTTTCGCCGGTCCAAATGCGATAAGATAATTGCGCAATCGTGCCCAATTCGCGGCCATCCATTTTCAACCAAACCAATGGCGCATCGGGGCGCACATCTTCGCCGGCTTGCGCAAAGGCGCTCTCAATCGCAAAGCGTTGCGATACATTGAGATAGGGCCACACAATGGAGTGATATAAAACCGTCGCCTCGCCTTTCGGCCGCTGCATGATTTGTGCCGCCACCCAACCGGCCGCATCGGCGCGGTCAATTTGCGGTGGCGCTTTATCGGCAATGTCCAAAGCGGCCAATAAGCGTTCACGACGCGCCGGCATATCGCCCCATATCCAGCATTGTAATTTCAACCGCTCGTCATGAGCGCTTATATTGACCGGAAATAAATCGCAGCCGCGGCGCGACGACACATCGATAGACGCCGCCAAAGCCGGTGGACGCCCGCGCCAATCAGCCGTCAGTGTCAGCGGGCTTTTGGCATCCCCCCAGCTTATCTCACCGGCGTCACTTTTAAGGCGATAGTGAAATTTATCGAAAAACAAGTTCAATCCGGCACTGGCCCCCATTTCGCGCAAGCGCAAGGGCAGGCCTAATTGTTTGCTGATTTGTGAAAACCCCAATAGCAACATGGCGGCGCGACCGGTTTCATTGGTTTGCGGGGCGCTGCGTAAAAACCGCCGGACGCCGGCTTCTTCTTGGCTGAACAGATCGCGCAAAGCCGTCTCAAAAGCCGGCCGCTCATCTGCCTCATAAGCGCCATCACAGCTTTCATAAAATCGGACCAAATCCTGATGCCCGCTCAACGCCGCATAATGGGCAAAACCGGCAAGGCGCAAAGGCACATTATCATTCAGCGGGTCGCCCTGCCAGCCGCGCACCAGCTTGGAGATAATGCCGCCCGCTTCAAAATCAGCCCGGCAAAAGCGCACCAAATCACGCGTTAAAGGCGAGCCGAGTAAATCGCAGGCTTGCGCTTGCGCGTCAAAGGCAGTGATGATTTTTTCGTTCACATCATCACCCGGCGCGGTGAGAGACAAACAGCCGTTGATGAGGCTCGATTTGTTGTTTTTGTTTTCGGTCATGCAGGCAGATTAGCACGGCTCAATCCTTTTTATCAGCACTCTCATAGCGCGCCCGCAAGGCCTCAAAACCGGGCGTATCGGCCCAATTATCCGGCTCTGAAAACGGCGCAAAGCTCGGTTCATGGCGCGTCTCATAATAATGCGTCAGCGCATAATAAACGGCGGGAAATGCCAGCTCATCCCATGGAATATCTTTCCACGCAACCAATGCCACATCTTCGCTTTCCGGCCCCGCCGCAATATCGGCATGGCGCAAGCGACCGCGATAAAACATCTGCACTTGCGAAATGCGTTCGACATTATAAATGCCGATAAGCGCATCGGTCTCGACATCGGCATGCGCCTCTTCTTGCGCTTCACGCGCCGCCCCTTGGGCCACTGTTTCGCCCTGCTCCATAAAGCCGGCCGGCAAGGTCCAAAACCCTTTGCGCGGCTCAATGGCGCGCTTGCACATGAGAATTTTATCTTCGCCATCTTCGTGCCATAGCGCCACCACACCGGCGATGAGCTTGGGATTGACGTAATTGATAAGCCCGCATGTATCGCACACATCGCGCTCAAAGCTGTCATCATGCGGAATGGTTTTTGAAAAAGACATATCTTGCGCATAGGCGCGGGATTTATCGCGGAACCGCATTTGACTTCTCCTCAGACCCTTCGGTCACACTGATAGTAAGACTGTTTTTGAAATAGGGCAGAATTTTCTCATGCACATTTTTTTCGCTTATCGGGCCGACATGGCGCAAGACGACATGGCCGTTTTCATCAATGATAAAAGTTTCCGGCACACCATAAACACCCAAATCAAGCGCCACTTGGCCGCGCTTGTCAAAGCCAATGGCTTGGTAAGGATTGCCCAAACGATTTAAAAACCGCTGCCCGCTATCGCGCCCGTCCTTGTAATTAATGGCAAAAATCGGCACGCCCATATCGTGCAATTGCATCAGCTGTGGATGCTCGACACGGCACGGCGCACACCAGCTGGCAAACACATTCAATAAGACCGGCTGGCCGGCTTTCAAATCAGCCGAGGTGAAAGGCGGCGCGTCTTGAAACAAAGGCGGCAAAGAAAAATCCGGTAACGGTTTGTCTTGATAGGCGCTGTCGATATTTTGCGGCGGCCCCAAAGTCAAACCAATGGCGAAAACCACCAAAACGGCAAGGCCGATAAAGACCGGCAAAAAGCGCGGTAATTGCGCCAATAGCCGGGCCGCCATCAGCCCGTCCCCATATCATTATTTGACGCTTCATTTGACGCGTTTTCCAGCGCCGCCAAACGCGCCCGCGCATCAGCCAAATGTTTGAAACTGAAACCGATAAGCAGCAAAAGCGGCACAAAAGTTGCTGCATAGCTGGCATAAATATAAGTGTCATACATCTGCGCGGCCCCCATAGTCAGTGTCATCCAATACCGCCCGCGCGCGTAATTTTTGCCGCAAAACTTCCATTTGCATGCGGGTAATGGTTAACGCCACAAACAAAAGCAAAAACCCGCCGCCCATAATCAATAGCGGATAGAGAAAATCAGCATGCAGAGCCGGACGCGCCAGACGCGAGACACTGGCCGGTTGATGCAAGGTGTTCCACCAATCGACCGAAAATTTAACAATCGGCACATTGATAAATCCGACAATCGCCAAAATCGCCGCCGCCTTCGCGGCGCGGGTCGGCTCATCAATCGCCTGCCATAGCGCGATATAGCCCAGATAAATGAAAAACAGCACCAAAACAGATGTCAGACGTGCATCCCATACCCACCATGTGCCCCACATGGGCTGCCCCCAAAGACTGCCGGTGACCAGCGCAATCAGCGTAAACACCGCGCCAATCGGGGCCGCCGCGCGCGCCGCCACATGGCCCAGCGGGTGGCGAAACACCAAAGCAGTGATCGAGGCAAAGAAAATAAAACTATAGCCGAACAGGGCCATCCAAGCGGCCGGCACATGTACAAACATGATTTTGACGGTCTCGCCCTGCTGGTAATCCTCCGGCACATAAGCGACGCGATAAAGCCCATAAGCCAAAACCAGCGCCGCCAAAGCCCACAGTGGCGCGTGTAATTTTTCGGCCAAACGCATGAAGCGGGTCGGATTGGCATAATAAGCCGATATGTTTTCAAGCGCGTTTAACATTTAAAAACCGTCTCTCATCTAGCGCAGTGCCGTTTTTAACGCCGCCGCAATCGCCCAAGGGGCAAGCAATAATGCAGCGACACTCAAGGCCGCCAATATGGCCAAATAGGGCAGCATATCCGCCCCATCCAATACGCTGCGCGTGGCGGCGGCCCCAAAAATCAATACCGGCACATAAAACGGCATTGCAATCAATACCGTCAACAGGCCGCCGCGTCGCACGCTCACCGCCAAAGCAGCGCCAATGCCACCCAGTAAAACCAAAGCCGGTGCGCCCAAAGCCATGGCCGCCAATAAGCCGGGCACGGCCGCCGCTTCAATATTCAGCAATAATCCGGCCAGCGGCACAGCCAATAATAAGGGCACAATCAGCGCCAAAAAATGGCCCAGTAATTTGGCCAAAATCACCGCCTCAAACGGCAAGGGCACCAGCAATAGGCGGTCTAATGAGCCGTCTTCAAAATCGGCTTGGAACAAGCGGTCCAAGGTCGCCAAAAGGGTAATGGCCAACACCACCCATAAAAGCCCCGGCGCCAAAGCGCGCAATAATTTCAATTCCGGCCCCAAGCCGAACGGCAAAAGCGTCACCGCAATCAATAAAAAGCTGAGGGCCAAAACCGTCTGCCCGCTGCGCCACGCCAATTGCATATGCTGGCGGCAAATAATGATGAAGCGGCTCATCTTTTATCCTCCAGCGATAATGTGCCTGTCGCAAAAGGCAAGGCTTCATGACTGGCGGCGATAATCATGCCGCCAATCGCCAAATGCGCTTGCGCCAATTGCGTCACCAAAGCACGGCCCGCCATATCAAGCGCGGTCAATGGCTCATCCAATAGCCAGAGCGGGCGCGGGTCCAGTAACAGTCGTGCCAAAGTCAGGCGGCGTTTTTGACCGGCCGATAAATCGCCGACAAATTGCCAATCGGCTTTCGGCAATCCCAAAAAACCAGCCAAATTTGTGACGTCAAAATCAGCCGCATGTTGAGGGCGCGCCGCCAGCCCCGCTTCAAAAGCCAGTGTTTCGCCAATGCTCAAAGCAGGCTTTAAACCATCAGCATGACCCAAATAATGCGCCGCCTGCACCGGCCTTTGCGGCGCATGAATGCGACCGCCGGCCAGCGGCAACAGACCGGCCAATTGCCGCAATAAGGAAGATTTGCCACTGCCATTAGGGCCGACCACCATCAGCGCTTGGCCGGCTTTGACGTCAAAAGATAAATCGGCAAAAACCGGTCTTGCGCCACGATGGCAGGCCAGCTTTTCAACCCGCAATATGGCGGCGCGGTCATGCTCGATATCGGCAAACCGTTTTTGCGCCGCGGATAATGGCTGGGTCATAACCCTGATTTAAGCCGGTGGGGCGAATTTGGTCAAATCAATGCCGTCAACGGCGGTTTGATATTCTTCCAAAGTCGGCGTGCGGCCCAAAATGGTCGACAAGACAACAACCGGTGTCGACGCCAAAAGCGACTCGCCGGATTTTTCGTCACTATCTTCCACCACGCGGCCTTTAAACAAACGCGTCGAGGTCGCCATGACCGTGTCACCCTTGGCAGCTTTTTCTTGATTGCCCATGCACAAATTACAGCCCGGGCGTTCCAGATAAAGCATGTTTTCATAAGCCGTGCGCGCTTCTTGTTTCGGCGCCGCATCATCAAACTCAAAGCCTGAATATTTTTGCAGCACTTCCCAATCGCCTTCTTCTTTCAGCTCATCGACAATATTATAAGTCGGCGGGGCAATCACCAAAGGCGCTTTAAAGCTGACAGTGCCGTTTTCTTTTTCCAAATTGCGGAACATTTGCGCGACGATTTTCATATCGCCCTTATGCACCATGCACGAACCGACAAAGCCCAAATCGACTTTTTTCTCGGCCCGATAATAGGAAATCGGACGAATGGTATCATGCGTATAGCGTTTTGAGACATCGGCATTTTCGACATCCGGGTCGGCAATCATCGGCTCATTAATGGCGTCCAAATCAACCACCACTTCGGCAAAATAATCGGCATTTCCATCCGGCGTCAAAGCCGGCTTCGCGCCCGATTTAATTTCACCGATACGCTTATCGGCAATATCGATAAGCCCTTGCAGCATACGGGCCTGATTATCCATGCCCTTATCAATCATGATTTGAATGCGCGCTTTGGCAATTTCCAAAGAGCCGATCAACGTCTCATCATTGGAAATACAGATAGAGGCCTTGGCCTTCATCTCCGCCGTCCAATCGGTAAAGGTAAAGGCTTGGTCGGCCAAAAGCGTGCCAATATGCACTTCAATGATGCGGCCTTGGAACACATTATCGCCGAACTGGTCGAGCATTTGCGCTTGTGTGGCGTGCACCACATCGCGGAAATCCATATAATCGGCCATTTGCCCTTTAAAGGTCACTTTCACCGATTCCGGTATCGGCATGGTTGCCTCACCGGTCGCCAAAGCCAACGCCACTGTGCCGCTATCGGCGCCGAAGGCGACGCCTTTTGACATCCGTGTATGGCTGTCACCGCCGATAATAATCGCTCGGTCATCAACCGTAATATCGTTCAGCACTTTGTGAATGACGTCCGTCATGGCGTGATATTCATCTTTCGGGTCACGCGCGGTAATCAGACCGAACTTATTCATAAACGCCATTAAGCGCGGCGTATTGGCTTGCGCTTTCACATCCCAAACCGATGCCGTATGACAACCAGACTGGTACGCGCCATCCACTGTCGGCGATAAAACCGTCGCCGCCATGGCTTCCAATTCCTGCGACGTCATCAGGCCGGTGGTGTCTTGGCTACCGACAATATTGACCTTCACCCGCACATCGGAACCGGCATGCAAAGGCTTATCGGAAGCACGGCCCAGCGCATTGGCATTAAAGATTTTTTCAACCGCGGTCAGACCCTGCCCGTCATGCGAAATTTCTTTTGACGGGGCAAAAGCCGATTTCAATTCGACGCCCAAAACCTCACAAGCCAAGCTTTGCAGTTTTTTGCCAAAGACAATCGCATAAGAGCCACCGGCCTTCATAAATTCAATTTTTTGAGGCGTGAAACTATCATCCAAATCAACCAGCTCTTCGCTGCCATCATCGCTATAGAGTTTTTTCTTCGTCGTATTAATGGTCAGCACAGTGCCGGTTTCGACAGAATATTTCTGTTCCAAAATCGCATTGCCGTCATTGTTCAAAAGCGGCTTGCCATCATCGCCGATTTTCTTCACCCAGTTTTTCAAATCGACACCAATGCCGCCGGTGACGCCGACCGTGGTCAGGAAAATCGGTGAAATGCCGTTTGTACCGGCCACGATAGGGGCAATATTGACAAACGGCACATACGGGCTGGCTTGCGTGCCGGTCCATAGCGCCACATTATTGACACCCGACATGCGCGACGAACCAACGCCCATTGTGCCTTTTTCAGCAATCAACATGACGCGCTTATCGGGATGTTTGAGTTTCAGCGCTTCAATTTCTTTTTGTGCGCTTTCCGAAATCATGCATTTGCCGTGCAATTCACGGTCAGAACGCGAATGCGCCTGATTGCCCGGTGATAAAAGATCGGTCGAAATATCGCCTTCCGCGGCAATATAAGTGACCACTTTAATTTCTTCCTCAATCTCCGGCAATTTGGTGAAAAACTCGGCCGCCGCATAGCTTTCGAGAATATCTTTCGCCACCGCATTGCCTTGCCCATAAGCCGCCTTCAAGCGGTCCGTATCGGCGTCATATAGAAATACTTGTGTTTTCAACACCTCGGCTGCTTGCGCCGCTTTATCGGCATCATCGCCCAAAGCAATATCCAGCAGTACTTCAACCGACGGGCCGCCTTTCATATGCGACAGCAATTCAAAGGCAAAGCCGGGGGAAATTTCTTCCAGCTGCACCGTGCCCAAAATAATCTTCTTCAAAAATTGCGCTTTCGCACCGGCCGCTGAAGTGGTTCCGGGTAACGTATTGTAAATGAAATGCTTTAGCGAGGCCTCACGATGCGGGTTTGCCGTATCCTCAATCTGCGCAATAATTTCATTCAGCAATGCCGCATCATCGATTGGCTTGGCGTGCAAGCCCTCGGATTTACGGCGTTCAATTTCTTCAAGATAAGCGTCATATAGGCTCATATCTGCCTCGTCTTTTTGAATAGCGTTGCTTGCTCTTAACTGAGCGGTTTTAAGAAGTCAATCAGCCGCCCGCCCTAGCGCTGAAAGTCGGTTTTAGAGGCCAGCAATATCGGCGTTCGCTCGGCTGCAAAGCGCAAGGCCCAGCCGTTATAACGAGCATTTATCGCCGCCGCTTTGGCTTTCACCTCAGCGCTGGCCGTGGCATCGGCTTTGGCCGAAATACGTGACCAAATCACCGTCGCCGCGCCGACATTTTCATACATCAAACGCAACCCGTCATCATAGATTAGCGTAAAAGGCCGCGCCGTGTCGAAATTAATCGTTTCCTCTTTCGTCACATCATCGGGGCGCAAAGCGGCAAAGCCTTCCAACCAGCGTGTTGCGCCGGGCATTGACCACGCCTCGCTGACGCGCACGGCTTTAAACGCAGCGCCGCCCTTGCCAATCGCTATTTCACGCAATAGCGGCACATCATGGCGCGGCAAAGACGGGTCAATCCATGCCGCAGGCTCCGCATTGCGGGGCACCCGCCCCAAAGCCAACCAACTTTGATTTTCGTCTTCCAAGCGCACATAAAAGCGAGATTTCTCAACCCCCAAATCATCGACCGTTTGCACCGCTTCGGCTTCGCTGGCTTGGTTTTTGCCGATCAGAATGCGCGCCATCGCCGCACCGTTTTCATCGCGCACATCAAAGCGAATGGCTTTGCCCAATTGTTCGGGTGCAATCAGGCCCAAAGCGCGATGCCAATCGGGCTGTGCCGTGCGCGCTTCCAAAATATCTATATCGGCCAAGGCCAACAGCGTCTCAGTGACCAGCTCATCATTGGCCGGATAATTCCAGCGCGCGGTTAATTGCCAGCCTTGCGCGCCGCGCGTGACACGAATGCCTTGTGTGCCCGACAAGCCGCGCCCATGGGTGATGGTCAATTGCTGCGCGGCATTAATATTCGCCGCATAGGCGGGCAATAATTTATCGAACTGCACATCAGCGGTGACGCGGCGTTCTCCCCATAGGGCGCTCAGGGCCAAAATAATACTGGCCAAAGTAACCAAAGCCAAAGGGCGCAAAAGGCGGCTTATATCCATTATCCACCTGCCGCTTCGGTTTTATTGTCGACGATTAAGCCGCCGGCTTTTTGTGTCGCCAGCCGCTTACGCCTTTGTCGCCACGTCAATAGCAGCGCCAAAGCGGCGACCAAAATCGGCATGATGATAATATTGGCCCAAGTGAGCCGGCTTTCGAGGCTTTCAATATCGCGGCGCAAATCGCCCTGCACCCGCCGCAAGGCTTTGCGCGCCAGCAATAATTCACTCCGATAGCTGGCCGCCGCCGCATCCGCCTGCGCCAATTGCGCGCCGCTTTGCTCCAACCGGTCCAATTCGGCTTGCGCCGTTTCAATACGCGCCACCAGATTTTGCTGCTCGGCCAAATAAGCCGCTTCGGCAGTGCGGCGCAAATCTTCAATACGGGTAAAAGGCCGCGCCGCTTTTTCGCGCCCACGCAGCGAAATCAAATCATTTGAGCCCATCAGATTTTCAACCGCATTGAGCAAAAACTTTCCATTATCGGCAATCGGCACGCCAAAACGCTGGCCCAGATAATTTTGTTCCGACACCCAAAACCGGTCATCGAAAAAATCACTATCGGCAAACACCACCAAATTGGCCGCCGCGCTGGCAGCCAAATGATCTTCGGCTTTGGCTTTTTCGCCTTTATCATTGGTCGCATCGGGCGGACCATCGGCAAAGGCCGACCGCAACGGGCCGGAGAGCCGCGCGGCAATCACATAAGTCTCATCGCCGGCGACAAATCGGTTTTGCAATGCATCGGGCGTCGGCGCGCGCAGCACAAAATCACGGCTCATCACACCGGCATCATCAGATGATGTAACCAATGGGATAAATTTCGTTGTCGCCTCTTCAAGCGGTTTCAACACACCGACCGTGCCGATATTCAAACGGTCAATATTGCCGGTAATCGGGTCATCGGCATTCATTTCTTCCGGCCCCAAACCCATCCATAAAATATAATCGGTCAAAGCGCGGCGCGCATCGCGACCGGCGGCAACGCGTTGCGCGCGTTTGCGGTCAGCCAAAATCACATCATCGCGCATGGTGACACCCCAAGCACGCATCAAGCGCGGCATATTTGATTGCTCGCTATAGCCTTTCAAAGGCTGGCCGTTTGGCCCGGCCGTCAGGCTGACTTCCGATTGCGGGTCAATAAAACTAATCACCCGCCCGCCGCGCATTACGAATTGGTCAATCGCATAGGCCTGCACATCGGTGAGCGGGCGCGGATGGGCCAGCAAAAGCACATCAATTTTATTGGCAATTTTAACCGCTTGCGGGACGATAAACTCGACCTCAAAACGGTCAGCCAGTTCGGCATAAATCAAAAATGGCTGCGACTGACCGCGCATCGCCGCCATAATGCCGCCGGCGCCCGTATCCAAAGGCAAATTGGAAATAATCCCCAATACCGGTTTGCGCGGCTGCGCCAAATTATGAATAAGGCGGGCCAAATCATATTCCAAATATTGCTGCCGCTCAGTGGCGAAATAAGGAATAATTTCGACATTATCGACCAGATTAGTGCCGACCAGACCGAAATAAACCACCTCGCCCTCGGCAATCGGGCGCGCCACCAGACCTTGCTCAACGGCGCGGTCTTCAGCTTCTGAAAATGGCTGCGGGTCAATAATTTCCAGCTCGATCAGACCGCGTGCCGCCAAGGTGATTTCTTCAAGCATATCGCGCACGCGCTGCGCCTCGACGCGAAGCCCCGGTTGCTCGGAGGCAATGCTTTGCGAATAATAAAACTTCAGCCGCACCGGCTCTTCAAGCGTGCGCAAAATATTTCGCGTACCGTCGCTGAGCGTAAACAATCCGTTTTCGGTCAAATCAAGCCGCGCATTTCTGAGCGTCAAATTGGCAAATAAATTGAGGCTGATGAAAATAATCGCCAGCATGACCAGACCGACCGTATGCGGACGGCGCGGAAAATAATGACGCAGCTTTTCACCCATTATGCGCCCTCGGCTTTTTTCATATCCACGACAATCATCGTGGCGGTTAAAAACACGCCGATAAGGCTGGCGAAAAACATGATATCGCGCAGGTCAATCACCCCGCCGGTAATGGCGCGAAAATGGGTCAGCAAGGAAAAACCGGCCAAGGTTTCAATCAGCGCTTGCGGCGCCCAGCCGTCAAATAATTCCAATGCCAAAGGCGCGCCCGAAACAGTGAATAAAAAACACACGACAACCGAGATAACAAAAGCGATGACTTGATTGCGGGTCAGGGCCGACAGGCATGAGCCAATCGCCAAATAGCCGCCGGCCAGCATTAAAGAGCCGATATAAGAAGCCAGAATGACACCATTATCCGGCTGGCCCAAAAAATTAACCGTCAGCCAAATCGGAAAAGTCAGCGCCAAGGCCAAAGCGGCAAACGCCCAAGCGGCACAAAACTTGCCCAAGACAATGGCCGATAAAGGCACCGGCAAGGTGAGCAATAATTCAATGGAGCCATTGCGTCTTTCTTCGGCCCATAGCCGCATGGAGATGGCCGGTAAGAAAAATAAGTACAGCCAAGGATGAAACATGAAAAAGCTGGTTAAATCGGCCTGCCCCATAGCAAAATAAGCGCCCAGATAAAACGTCGCCAAGCCATTGGCCAAAAGAAAAACAATGATGAAAACAAAGGCCAATGGGGTGGCGAAATAGCCGGCAAATTCGCGCTGCGTAATGGCGATGAAACTGTGCAACAGGTTTGGTGAAGCGCTATGCATTAGCCATGCACCTGCAATTTTTCAGCGCCCGGACGCTGCTTGCCGGTCAGCGCACCAAACACATCATCCAAGCGGCCGGTTTCTAACGCCAAAGCGCGCGGCGCCAATCCGGCCTCGCCAATGGCGGCCCGCATGGTGGCCAGCAAATTGGCCGGCGCCTCGCCCTTGGCGGCAAATACATGCAGCGTGCTCTCGCGGCCGCGTGTCACCAATTCAGCGTCGCCATGCGGCACTTTTTTCAAACACGCCTCAAGCGCCGGTAAATCTTGCGCGTCAAACACCACCGCCACCGCACCGGCAAAACGTGATTTCCCGGCCAGCTCGCCGGGCGTGCCTTCGGCAACAATCTGCCCACGATCGATAATCATCGCGGCGCTGCAAATCGCTTCCACTTCTTCCAAAATATGGGTGGAAATAATAATCGCTTTATCTTCGGCCATTTCTTCAATCGCTTGGCGCACTTGAAATTTTTGGTTCGGGTCAAGCCCGTCTGTC
>CBFIHY010000033.1:0-11847 GCA_965662315.1 Alphaproteobacteria bacterium | reverse complement strand
CGCTGGATGCGATGGTTTGGGCTTTGCAAAAGTTTTCAGGTCTGCCGAAAAACAAAGTGGTCGGCATGGCCGGTGTCTTGGACAGCGCCCGCTTCCGCACTTTCTTGGCTGAAGAATTTAAAGTGTCGGTCAAAGACGTCACCGCCTTTGTGCTGGGTGGCCATGGCGACACAATGGTGCCGTCTGTGCGCTATTCTACTGTTGCCGGCATTCCGCTGCCGGATTTGGTGAAAATGAAATGGACGACGCAAAAGAAAATCGACGAGATTGTTCAGCGGACGCGCGATGGCGGTGCTGAGATTGTCGGTCTGTTGAAAACCGGTTCAGCCTTTTATGCGCCGGCCGCCTCAGCCATTGAAATGGCCGAAGCCTATTTGAAAGACCAAAAGCGCGTGCTGCCCTGCGCGGCGCATTTGAACGGTCAATATGGCCAGAAAAATATCTATGTCGGTGTGCCGGTGGTTATCGGTGCCAAAGGGGTTGAGCGGGTTGTTGAGATTAAACTCGACGCCAAAGAAAAAACCATGTTCACCAAATCGGTGAAGGCCGTTAAAGGCCTGCTGGACGCATGTAAAAAAATCAATCCGAAGCTGAAATAAACCGACAGTTTTTTGACATTCAAAGGGCGCGAGAAATCGCGCCCTTTTTTATTGCTGTTCGCTGATTTTTGCCGATGAAACCGCATCATGATGAGCTGATTGTCATATCCGGCGAAAATCATCGGCAAATGCGGTTTTTGCTGTTGTGACGGGACGCGGCATAGGCTAATTTTTGCCGCAGTTTCTAACTGATGTGAGGGCAGTTTCCATGAATATTCATGAATATCAAGCCAAGCAAGTATTGGGCGGTTTCGGTGTGCCGGTGCCGCGTGGCCATGTCGCTTTTTCAGCCGATGAGGCGGTCAAAGCAGCAGAGCAGCTTGGCGGTCCGGTGTGGGTTGTAAAAGCGCAAATCCATGCCGGCGGTCGCGGCAAAGGCGGCGGCGTCAAAGTCGTGAAATCAATCGATGAGGTGCGCGCTGAGGCGACCCGCATGTTGGGCATGACATTGGTGACCCATCAGACCGGCCCCGAAGGCAAGGAAGTCGGCCGCGTTTATATTGAAGAAGGTTCTGATATTGCCCGCGAACTTTATCTGTCGGCCTTGGTCGACCGCGCCACATCGCGCATTTCATTTATCGCCTCGACCGAAGGCGGCATGGATATTGAAGAAGTCGCGGAAAAGACGCCGGAAAAAATCATCACCATCAGTGTTGACCCGGCCTCCGGCATTTCCGGCCATCACGGTCGCCAAATCGCATTTGCCCTTGGCTTGGAAGGCGATCAAGTCAAACAAGCCACCAAGCTGATTGCCAATCTTTATGATGCAGTGGTTGAAAAAGATATGTCGCTTTTGGAGATTAACCCGCTTGTGGTGACCGGCGCCGGTGACCTTATTTGCTTGGATGCGAAAGTAAATTTCGACAGCAATGCGCTTTATCGCCAGCCCGATATTATGGAATTGCGCGATTTGGCTGAAGAAGATCCGGCTGAGATCGAAGCCTCAAAATATGACCTGTCTTACATTAAGCTGGACGGTAAAATCGGCTGCATGGTGAACGGGGCCGGTCTGGCCATGGCCACTATGGATATCATTAAGCTCTACGGTTCTGAGCCTGCCAATTTCTTGGATGTGGGCGGCGGCGCGACCAAAGAAAAAGTCACGGAAGCGTTTAAAATCATTTTGTCGGATGACAATGTGGAAGGCATTTTGGTGAATATTTTCGGCGGCATTATGCGCTGCGATATTATTGCTGAAGGGGTGATTGCGGCGGCCAAAGAGCTGAGCCTCGATGTGCCTTTAGTGGTGCGCCTTGAAGGCACAAATGTTGAATTGGGCAAAGAAATGATGGCCAATAGCGGCCTGCCGATCATTCCTGCCGATAATCTAAATGATGCGGCTGAAAAGATTGTCGCTGCCGTGAAGGAGGCTGCGTAATGTCTGTTCTGGTCAATAAAGATACCAAAGTTATTTGTCAGGGCTTTACCGGCTCGCAAGGCACATTTCACTCAGAGCAAGCGATTGCTTATGGCACGAAAATGGTCGGTGGCGTGACGCCGGGCCGTGGCGGGTCAACGCATTTGGATTTGCCGGTTTTTGATACGGTCGGCGAAGCGGTGGAAAAAACCGGCGCTACGGCATCGGCGATTTATGTGCCGCCGCCTTTTGCCGGTGATGCCATTTTGGAAGCGATTGAAGCCGGTATTGAGCTGGCTGTTTGTATCACTGAAGGCATTCCGGTAACCGATATGATTAGGGTGAAGCGCGCTTTGCAAGGCTCCAATACCCGCCTTGTCGGGCCTAATTGCCCGGGTGTCATTACGCCGGATGAATGTAAAATCGGCATTATGCCGGGGCATATTCACCGCCGCGGTTCGGTCGGTATTGTGTCGCGCTCCGGTACGTTGACTTATGAAGCGGTGGCGCAAACCACCGCCGCCGGTCTTGGCCAATCGACCTGTATCGGTATTGGCGGTGACCCGGTAAACGGCACCAACTTCATTGATTGCTTGGATATGTTTCTTGGCGATGATGAAACCGAAAGCATTATCATGATCGGTGAGATTGGCGGTTCGGCTGAAGAAGAAGCGGCTGAATTTTTGAAAGCCTCAAAGGTCAAAAAACCGATGGTCGGCTTTATTGCCGGTGTCACTGCGCCTCCGGGCCGTCGCATGGGCCATGCCGGTGCGATTATCGCCGGCGGCAAAGGCGGTGCGGAAGATAAAATGGACGCGATGCGTTCGGCCGGTATTACCGTATCGCCGTCTCCGGCATCGCTGGGCACCACTTTGGTGGATGTGCTGAAGGGGTAATTTTCAGGCGGCGATAAGGCCAAACATAAAGCGTGCAAGAAAAGCCTAAGCTGTTTGCCAGTCGCCGCCTAAATCGGTTACATTGCTTTATCGGCCAATGACGGCCAGAACGGATAGGCAAATGTCGGATAAGAATTCGCAAGCCAATAGCCGCCCTGACCCCGCAAGCTCGCATATTGACGGGTCAAACGCTCTTTATTTGGAACAGCTTTATGCGCGCTATAGGGATGGCGATGCCAGCCTTGGTGCTGATTGGCAGGCTTATTTTGCCGCTTTGGATGATGGGGTTGCGCCGCATCAGCCAAGCTGGCAGCGCGATGATTGGCCGCCGAAAATAAACGGAGAAATGACCGCCGTATTGGACGGTCAATGGCCCGATCAATGGCCCGATGATGTGCCGGCCCCGCAAGCCCTTGAAGGTAAAATCGAGCAACGCACGCCCGGCCAAACGCCGGAGGCGGTGCGCGCGGCGACATTGGACAGTATTCGCGCGATTATGATGATCCGCGCTTATCGTTTCCGTGGTCATTTGGCTGCCAATCTTGACCCGCTGGGCATTGAACCGCCGGGCACGCATCCGGAATTGGAGCCGCGCTCTTATGGCTTCACCGACGCCGATTATGACCGCCCGATTTTTATCGATAATGTGCTGGGTCTGGAAACCGCCACCATTCGCGAAATGCTGGATATTTTGCATCGTACTTATTGCGGCACGGTGGCCTTGGAATTCATGCATATTTCTGACCCGGAAGAAAAAGCCTGGCTGCAAGAACGCATTGAGGGGCCGGATAAGGAAATCGCTTTTACCGATATGGGCAAGCAAGCGATTTTCCAAAAACTGGTCGAAGCGGAAGGGCTGGAGCAATTTATCGACGTGAAATATACCGGCACTAAGCGGTTTGGCTTGGATGGCGGCGAGGCGATGATTCCTGCGCTTGAACAAATTATCAAGCGCGGTGGCAATCTCGGCGTTCAAGAAGTGATTATCGGCATGCCGCATCGTGGCCGCTTGAACGTGTTGACCAATGTGATGGCGAAACCGTTTGAAGCGCTGTTTCATGAATTTAAAGGTGGCTCGGCCAATCCGGATGACATTGAAGGCTCGGGGGATGTGAAATATCATTTGGGCGCGTCGTCTGACCGGCAATTTGACGGCAATAAGGTGCATTTATCCTTATCGCCCAATCCGTCGCATTTGGAAGCGGTGGACCCGGTGGTGTTGGGCAAAGCGCGCGCCAAGCAAGACCAGTTTAAAGAGCATCCCCGCGCCATGGCCGACCGCAGCACGGTGATACCGCTTTTGCTGCATGGTGATGCGGCGTTTGCCGGACAAGGTATTGTCGCTGAATGTCTCGGCCTGTCCGGTCTTATCGGCCATAAATCCGGCGGCTCCATACATTTTATCGTCAATAATCAAATCGGCTTTACCACCAATCCGCGCTTTTCGCGCTCCTCGCCTTATCCGTCTGATGTGGCGAAAATGGTTGAGGCGCCGATTTTTCACGTCAATGGCGATGATCCGGAAGCGGTGGTTTTTGCCGCTAAAGTGGCAACCGAGTTTCGGCAGAAATTTTTAAAGCCTGTTGTCATTGATATGTTCTGCTATCGCCGACACGGCCATAATGAGGGCGATGAACCGGCCTTTACCCAGCCGACCATGTATAAAAAAATTAAATCGCATGACTCGGTGGTTGAGAAATATGGTCGCCGATTAATCGATGAAAAGCTGATTGATGAGGCGGCCCTTAAAAAGGCGAAAGCCGATTATCGCGCCATGTTGGATGAGGCTTTTGAAGCGGCCAATAGTTATAAGCCGAATAAGCCGGATTGGTTGGACGGCAAATGGTCCGGCATTGAACGCAAAAGTCTTGAATTTGTTCGCGGCGATACCGGCGTGCCGCGCGATTTATTGCAAGAGGTCGGCGCCGGCCTGACCCGCGTGCCGGACGGGTTTAATTTGCATCGCGCTTTGACGCGGCAATTAAAAGCCAAACAAAAAATGTTTGAAACCGGCGACGGGTTTGATTGGGCAACGGCAGAGGCTTTGGCTTTCGGCTCGCTTTTGCTGGAAGACCATCCGGTGCGGCTGGTCGGTCAAGACAGTGAGCGCGGCACGTTTTCACAACGCCATTCCGCTTGGATCGACCAAGAGACGGAGCGGCGTTATAAGCCGCTGAAATATATTCGCGACGAACAGGTTTTGTTTGAAGTGATTAATTCCATGCTGTCTGAAAATGCCGTGCTGGGATTTGAATATGGCTATTCGCTGGCTGAGCCGAATACGCTGGTTTTATGGGAAGCGCAATTCGGTGATTTCGCCAATGGCGCACAAGTGATTGTCGACCAGTTTATTTCATCGGGCGAAAATAAATGGCTGCGTATGTCGGGTCTGGTAATGCTTTTGCCGCATGGCTATGAGGGGCAGGGGCCGGAACATTCATCCGCCCGACTTGAACGTTATTTGCAAATGTGCGCAGAAGAAAATATGCAAGTGGCCAATTGCACGACACCGGCCAATTATTTCCATATTTTGCGCCGCCAAATAAAACGCAATTTCCGCAAGCCGCTCATTCTCATGACGCCCAAATCTTTGCTGCGGCATAAAAGATGCGTTTCCAGCCTGGCCGATATGGAGAGCGGCTCGTCTTTTCACCGCGTATTATGGGATGACCGCGACCCACGGCAGGTGAAATCGGAAGCGGTTTTGAAACCGGCAAAAGATATTCGACGTGTGGTGATGTGTTCGGGCAAAGTTTATTTCGACCTGCTGGAAAAATGCGAAGCGGAAAATATCGATGATGTATATCTGATGCGGCTGGAGCAACTTTATCCGGTGCCGCATGGCCCGCTTTTGGCCGAATTGGAACCAATGGCCGATGCTGAAATGATTTGGTGCCAAGAAGAGCCGCGCAATATGGGCGCGTGGAGCTTTATCGAACCGGCTTTGGAAGATGTGTTGACCACTTTGGGGGCCAAGCATAAACGTGCGGTGTATGCCGGACGCAGTGCGTCGGCCTCAACCGCCAGCGGGCTGATGAGCCGCCATATGAGCCAGCGCGACGCTTTGTTAAATGCCGCCTTGATTGACCCGATTGACTGATAAGAATACGGAGAACCGACATGTCCAATGAAATTCGCGTGCCGACTTTAGGTGAGTCCGTAACCGAAGCGACGATTGCTCAATGGTATAAAAAGCCGGGCGATGCGGTGGCGATGGATGAGCCGCTATGCGAATTGGAAACCGATAAGGTGACCATTGAAGTGCCGGCCCAAAGCGCCGGTGTTTTGGCCGAAGTGGTGGTGGACGAAGGCGAGACGGTGGAAGTCGGCGCGCTTTTGGGCTCTATTGGTGAAGGCAGTGGTGAAGTTAGTGGTGATGTGAGCGCTGCGCCGGCAGCACCGGCTGAAGCGCCTCAACCGACTGAAACGCCAGCACCAGCACCAACACCAGCGCCAGCACCAACAGAGGTGGCAGCCAGCCATAGCGGCGATTTATCGCCGGCTGTGCGCCGTGTGGTTGAAGAGCATGGCCTCGACCCGTCGCAAATCAGCGGTACCGGCAAAGACGGTCGCCTGACCAAGGAAGACGCGCTCAATGCGGCGAAATCCGGCACTGCCTCTCCATCTGCCTCTCCATCTGCGCCTGCAGCTGCGGCCGCGCCGCAAGTCATGGAACCAAGCGGCCGCGAAGAGCGAGTGAAAATGACCCGCTTGCGCAAAACCATTGCCTCGCGCTTGAAGGAAAGCCAGAACACGGCGGCGCAATTGACCACATTTAATGAGGTCGATATGGGCGCGCTGATGCAATTACGGCGCGACTATAAGGATTTGTTTGAAAAGAAATATGGCGCGCGGCTTGGCTTTATGAGTTTCTTTGCCCGCGCTTGCGTCACCGCCCTGAGCGAAATTCCGGCGGTTAATGCCGAAATTGCCGATGATGAAATCATCTATAAAAACTACATTAATATGGGCGTCGCGGTGGGCACCGAAAAAGGTCTGGTGGTGCCGGTCATTCGCGATGTGCAAAATATGGGGCTGGCTGATATTGAACTGGCAGTGGCCGAAATGGGCCGCAAAGCGCGCGACGGTAAATTATCCTTGGAGGATATGCAGGGCGGCACGTTCACCATGTCCAATGGCGGCGTTTACGGCTCTTTGATGAGCACGCCGATTTTGAACATGCCGCAATCGGGCATTTTGGGGATGCATAAAATTCAAGACCGACCGATGGTGGTTAATGGTGAGGTGGTGGTACGCCCGATGATGTATCTGGCTTTGTCTTATGATCACCGCATTGTTGACGGCAAGGAAGCGGTGACGTTTTTGGTCCGTGTCAAAGAATGTTTGGAAAATCCGGAACGCATGTTGCTGGATATTTAACCGCCACAAATGAGGGATAAATGAGCGACGAAAATAATTTTGATTTGGTGGTTATCGGCGCCGGACCGGGCGGTTATGTATGCGCCATTCGGGCCGCGCAATTGGGCATGAAAGTCGCTTGCATTGATAAGCGCGGTGCGCCCGGCGGCACCTGTTTGAATGTCGGTTGTATTCCGTCAAAAGCTTTGCTGCACGCATCGGAAGTTTATGCCGAGGCGGCGCATGCGGAAAATATGGGCATTCAATTCAGCTCATTGAAACTCGATTTGAAAAAAATGATGGCCTATAAGGCCGATGGCGTGAGCGGCAATACGGATGGCGTGCGGTTTTTGTTCAAAAAGAACAAGGTCGAAGAAATTGAAGGCGCCGCCAAGCTGACAGCCCCCGGGCAAATCGATGTAGCGCTTTTGGCCGGCGGCACACGCACATTGACGGCTAAAAACATCGTCATTGCAACCGGCTCTGAAGTGACGCCTTTGCCGGGCATTGAAATTGATGAAGACCGCATTGTCTCATCGACCGGTGCGCTTGATTTGGATAGCGTGCCGAAACATTTGGCAATTATCGGTGCCGGTATTATCGGCCTTGAATTGGGGTCGGTTTGGAAGCGTCTCGGCGCTGAAGTGACGGTGATTGAATTTCTCGACCGCATCACGCCGGGCATGGATGCCGATATGGCGAAAAACTTTCAGCGGGTTTTGAAAAAACAGGGCATTAATTTCATGCTCGGTAAAAAAGTCACTGCCGCCAAGGCGCTCAAAAACTCGGTCAAATTAACTTTGGAACCGGCCTCGGGCACGGATGCGAATAATGGCGCGGCAGAACAAATCAGCGCCGATAGAGCTTTGGTGGCGATTGGCCGTCGCCCGCACACGGACGGTTTGGGCTTGGAAGCTTTGGGTATTGCTTGTGATAAGGCGGGCCGGGTTGAAACCGATGCGCATTTCAAAACCAATATTGATGGGGTTTACGCCATTGGCGATGTGATTGCCGGGCCTATGTTGGCGCATAAGGCGGAAGATGAAGGGGTTGCGCTGGCCGAACATTTGGCCGGCAAACCGTCACATGTGAATTATGATGTCATTCCGTCTGTGGTTTATACCGCGCCGGAAGTCGCATGGGTCGGGCAAACCGAAGAGCAGCTGAAAGAGGCAGGTATTGCTTATAATGTCGGCAAGTTTCCGTTCACCGCCAATGGCCGTGCCAAGGTCAATGGCACGACGGACGGCTTTGTGAAAATCTTGGCCGATGCGACCAGTGATAAGGTTTTGGGGGTGCATATTTTGGGCGCGCAAGCCGGCGATATGATTGCCGAGGCGGCGGTGGCAATGGAGTTTTCAGCCAGTGCCGAAGATATTGCCCGCACGTGTCACGCGCATCCGACCTTAACCGAAGCGGTTAAGGAAGCGGCTTTGGCGGTCGATAAGCGCGCTTTGCATATGTAACTTATAAAAAGCTGCAAGCTTAAGGTTGCATCAGCTTGTGCAAATGGACAATGAAATAGCGCGTCATTGCGCTGTCGACCGTGCGCTGCGCGGCCGCTTGCCAAGCATTGCGGGCTGAATCGTAATCGGGAAAAATGCCGACAATATCCAGCTTGTCGAGATCTTGAAAACAGACTTCATCGACATGGGTCAATTGTCCGCCAAATACCAAATGCAGTAATTGCTCGTTTTGATGCGTGGCTGTGGGAGGGTTTGTTTCAGACATTTCTTGCCTCACTGATAAGCTGGTGAACGAGCGCGTATTAACACGGGCTTGCTTATTTATCCATAAAGCGCGTGTAAAATTATCATGATGATTTGGTGATTATTTTCTGGGATGCGCTTTGTCATAAACGCTCAGTAATGCGCTCTCATCTACCGCCGTATAAATCTGCGTCGAGCTTAATTGGGCGTGACCCAGTAATTCTTGAATGGTGCGCAAATCGCCGCCACCGGCCAGTAAATGCGACGCAAAACTGTGCCGCAGCGCATGCGGTGTCACGCTATCGGCCAGTCCCAATTGCCGCCGCAATCCGGCCAGCATGGCTTGTGCTTGTCGTGCGCTCCACACACCGCCGCGGGCGCCGCGAAAAATCGGCTCATCATCGCGCGGCGCAAATGGCAGGACGGCGAGATAATCTTCCAGCGCATGGCGCACTAATGGCAAGAGCGGCACATCGCGTTGCTTGCCGCCTTTGCCGGTAATGCGCAACATATCGCCATTGGCCAAATGCGCATGGGTGATGGAAAGCGCTTCTGAAATGCGCAATCCGGTGCCGTAAATCAGCGTCAATAAAGCGGCGTCGCGTTGTTGCATCCAAGCGCGAGATGGGTTTGAAGGGGGGCTTGAAAGGGCCAGCTCGATAAGTTTCAACACATCTTGGCTGGCCACCGGACGCGGCAGACCGGCCTTGCCGGAAGGTGGATTAATGGTGCTGAAAGCGGTGCTGGCTTTAATCCCATTCTCAGTCAAAAAACCTGCAAAATGGCGCAAGGCCGATAAGCTGCGATTGAGCGACCGGCTGGCCGTGCCATCGGCGCGCCGCGCCGCCATAAAGGCGCGCAAATCTGTCAGGCTCAAACGGGTAAAATCATCAGCACTGATATCGCGGCCAAAATGCTCGGCCAGAAAAACAATTAATTGGGCGACATCGCGGCGGTAAGCGCTCAGCGTATGCGGGCTCAGTCTTTGTTGGTCGCGCAATTGGCTGTGCCATTTGTTTTCAAGCGCCGTTAAATCTGCCTGCGCTCTCTCGACTGCCTGCACGCCCTGAACCATGACCGGCTAGCTGATCGACTGGCCGGTCTTTTGCCAGTCAGCCAAAAACGCATCCAAGCCCTTATCGGTCAGCGGATGAGCAATCAATGATTTCAACACCTCCGGCGGCAAAGTCGATACCTCGGCGCCGATAAGGGCGGCGGCGCGAATATGTTCGGGGCTGCGCACGGATGCGACCAATATCTCAGTCTCAAGTTCCGGATAATTATCATAAATCTGGCGAATATCAGCAATCAGCCCCATGCCGTCAGCGGCAATATCATCCAGCCGACCGACAAATGGGGAAATAAAAGCTGCCCCCGCTTTGGCTGCCAACAAGGCCTGATTGGCTGAAAAACAAAGCGTGACATTAACCTGCTTGCCCTTATCGGCCAGCGTCCGTGTGGCTTTCAAGCCATCCCAAGTCAGCGGCACTTTAATGCAAACATTATCGGCAATCGCCAATAGCTCATCGGCTTCATTCAGCATGGCATCGGCCTCAAGCGCGGTGACTTCGGCTGAAACCGGTCCGTCGACAGCATCACAAATCTCTTCAATCAATTGTTTGAAATCGCGGCCCGATTTGGCCACGAGAGACGGGTTTGTGGTGACCCCATCAACCATGCCGGTGGCGGCAAGTTCCTGAATGGCGGCGATATCGGCACTGTCGACAAAAAACTTCATTTCCTGCGGCTCCTGTTGATTGGTTTTGCATGCTGCGTGTTTTCCACCATGCCAAAGCCGCCGCATCGGTGCAAGAGATGAAGCCATATGAAGCGGTCTGATATCGGCGCTTGTGCTTTTGCGGCGATATTTTCCTCCTCTTTCATGCGACGGCGGCTTGAAATTGCGCGCCGCTTGGCAGACAGTGAGGCCATGTCCACCGTATCGGTTCTCATCCCGCTCGGCCTGCCGGGCCCTTATGATTATGGCGTGCCTGACGGGCTGAGCCTTGAGGTCGGCGATTTTGTGCGCGTGCCTTTGGGGCCGCGCAAAGTCAATGGCGTGGTCTGGGGGCCGGGGCTTGGCGATGCGCCAAAGGCTAAAATCAAACCGGTTTTGGCGCGCCTTGATGTGCCGCCCTTGGCCGAAGAATTACGACAATTTATCGATTGGGTGGCGGCCTATGTGATGTCGCCGCCGGGGGCGGTATTGCGGCAAGTAATGCGCGTGCCGGCGGCTTTTGAACCGGCCAAACCAATATTGGTTTACACCGCCTCTGACACGCGTCCTGAAAAAATCACTGCGGCCCGCGGACGGGTGTTTGCCGCTTTGCAAGAACGCGGCGCCATGGCCGCACCGGAATTGGCACGCGCCGCCGGCGTCAGTGGCTCGGTGGTGAAAACATTGATTGCGGGCGGTTATTTGAGCGCGCATGAAATGGCCGGTCATACGCCGTTTTCAAACCCCGACCCGTCTTTTGGCACGGTGACGCTGTCTGAGGCGCAAGGCGAGGTGGCGGATGCGTTGCGTGGCGCCGTCTCGGCCGATAATTTTACGCCGCATTTATTGGACGGGGTAACCGGCGCCGGTAAAACAGAGGTTTATTTTGAAGCGATTGCCGCAGCTCTGGCGATTGGCAAAAAAGCGCTGGTTCTGTTGCCTGAAATTTCATTGACCGGACAATTTTTGCAGCGCTTTGAAGCGCGTTTTGGATGCCCGCCGGCATTGTGGCACTCGGGCTTGGGGCCGGCCGAGAGGCGGCGCACATGGCGCGAGATAAGTGAAGACCGCGTCTCGGTTTTGGTCGGCGCACGCTCGGCCTTGTTTTTGCCATGGCGCGATTTGGGCGTGATTATTGTCGATGAAGAGCATGATGGCGGCAACAATCAAGAAATACTCGGGGAAACCCATTTGATCAATGACCGAGACT